>DASXQN010000219.1:0-14611 GCA_036507155.1 Anaerolineales bacterium | reverse complement strand
GCGTAACGACGCTCCGTTCCGACCGCAGTAGGTGGTCTTAAGACCATGGACTGCGGTCGCTTGCACCATCCGGCAGCAGTACAATCGCGAAGCATCCCTGTGGGACTGCTGCGGCAACAAGGACTCTAAAAAAAAGACCTGGCGCATGCCAGGTCTTATGCATCTCCCATCAGCCAATCCATCAATCCCTTTCGTTTCTTGATCACCTCGCCTTCGCGCGGCATCGACAGCAGCACGGTGGTGACGTTGTCGTGTCCGCCGCGCTGGTTGGCCATCTCCACCAGGGTCTCGGAGGCAGACTTCAGGTCCGGTTTGGCGCGCAGGGTCTGCAGGATCTCGTCGTCCCACACCAGGTCGGTCAGGCCGTCGGTGCACAACAGCAGCGTGTCGCCGGGTTCGAGGTCGAAGCCCTGGTTGTCCCTGGCTTCCTGATCGTCCTCCCCTTCGACCAGGTACAGGCGGAAATCAACGTCCGGCAGTTCCACCGAGCCGAGATGGCGCCGGATGACGTGCACGTTCGGATGATCGCGGGCCTGCTCGGCCGTGATGATGCCCTTCTCGAGCGCTTCCTGCACCCAGGTGTGATCCTTGGTCAGCCGCCGGATGTGGCCACCGCGCGCCAGGTAGATGCGCGAATCGCCGACGTAGGCGATGAATAATTTGTTTTCGACGATCCATACACAGGCACAAGTGGCGCCCATGCCCTCCTGCTCGGTTTTGCTGGCGGAATGCGCCGCGATCGCCTGGCTGGCGTCGTGAATTGCGTCTTCGAGAATTTTGAGGGGCTTGCGCCCATTGCTGCCGGCGATGCCCTGGCTGATGTAATTGACGGCCAGTTCCGCCGCCACTTCGCCGGCGCGATGTCCCCCGATGCCGTCGCTCACCACGGCGAATACGACCGGCCGCGTGTCTTCCGCGCTTAAATTGAAAGAAGAGACCGCGTAGCGATCCTCATTATTTTTGCCAGACATCCCCGAATGGCTGAGCGCTGCAATATGTAAATGGGCAAGGGAAGAGCGGATCATTCAATAGGCTTCTCAGGCACGACCGTGGGTTTCCTGGCAGGTACCGGCGTGCGCACTTGGAAGCGATATATTAATTGGCCGAAGTGTACCACATCCCCTTGTTGGAGCCGATGGCCCTCCGGGGGCACTGGCTCGTAATTGACCCACGTGCCGGCCACGGACCCGGCGTCCGACAGCACAAAGTCGTCATCAGCAGTGCGTTTCAGGCGCGCGTGCAGCGGCGAGACGGAGGCATGCTCCAGCACCAGCGTGGACTGTGCCAAATCGGTGCCGAACAGGACCTCCTTCTCGGTCAACGCCAGCGGATCACCCGCTGACGGCTGGCCGTCTGGATTGAGGCGCACCAGCGAGGCGGGCGCGTCGACGGCCACCGGGGCCGGCACGGCGGCCTTCTTGCGCGTCGAGGCGCGCCGCGGCTTGGCTGCGCCACCCTCCGCTGCAGCCTTGGCCGCGCGTTTGCGCGGGGCCGACGGCGCGGTCTCCTCCAGCGGAGCGGCTACCGGCTGCGTGAGCGGATCCGCGCTGATGCGCCGCGCGGCCTGGCGCGCCCGCAGGGACGGGATCCGGAATCGACCGGTCAGCAGCACGAACAACAAGGCCAGGCCGGCCAGCGAGACTGCGCCGATGGTGATCTGCTGACGATACTTGGACAGGAAGGCGCCCAGGCCGCGCGGCGGCTGGATGACCGTCAGCGTGACCGGGATGTCCATGCTGGTCTTGCTCAGGCCGAGCGAATCCACGGCCTCCACGATCAGGTGATGCTCTCCGCTGATCGAATAGCCGGTCAATCCCCAGGTGAAGCTGTCGAACGGCTCGGCCGTGTTCTCATCGGCGATCGCGCCGTCTACATATAATGTGGTGCGCACCAGCGGACGCGGATGTCCGTCCGGAAATTCGATGATGATGTCCACCGTCTGCGTTTCGGGCAGCAGCCTCTCCGTGTTAAACGGGTCGTCGGCCGGGGCCTGGCGCGTGATCTGCAGCGTCGGCTGGACCATGATCGGATTCGGCGGCTGGATCTCCACGCTGAAGGTCTGCTCGGCGGAGGTCAGCTTGCCCTCAGGTCCCTGTACCTCCACACTGAGCGTATGCTGGCCGCTACCCGAGATCTGCGAGTTGTACTGCAGGACGTAGGTGCTGCGCAGCGGCGCAAAATAGGACTCGGGATCGGGGAAGGGCTGCAGGCCCGAGTAGGCGAACAGGCTGCCGCCGGACTGGATCGCCAGGTTGTTGAAAGCGGCCGCGCTGGTGGTGACGAAAAACTGGTCGGCATCGATGAACCAGACGAAGACGCGGATGTCGTTGTCGAGCGCGCGCTGGATCAGCGGCTGGATGGCGCTGTCGATGTTCGCGTCGTCCATGTGCGGCGTGATGAATAGCACCGCGCGCTTCATGCCGTTCAGCCGCGTCTGCGCGGCGGCCGTATCTATGGCGATCGCCAGCGATTGCAGATTCGGGATCGTATTGCGGAAATCGGGATTGAAGGAGTTCAGGCTGGCGAGGAAATCCGCCGGCGGCGCGTGACTGATCAACGGTCCAGCCAGGCTCACCAGGCTCAGGTCATCCCATGGGTCCGCCGGCCGCGTCTGCGCCCAGCCGCCCAGCACCTGGATCACTCGTTGAAAACGCGAGAGGCCCTGCGCGTCGCGCGCGTCCAGCCCGGGACCGGTATTGAACGCGAGCGTGATCTGAGCCGGGACGAACATCTCGTCCAGCGCGGCGACCGGGCGGGGCTGACCGTCCTCGAAAACGGTGACAGATTCCGGGGCGAGTCCCGAAGCGAACACGCCGCGCGAATCGAACACGTCCATCAGCGCCGAAATGCTTGGGAACGCGGCAGCGTCCGGAGGAAACAGGTCGATCCGGGCCTGCACCTGCGCGTGGGCTGGCCCCGAGAATCCAAAGATCAGGCTCAGGCCGAGGAGAGAGACGAACAGTCTACGCATTCGCCGGAAGTGAAGTGGGGGAACTTTCGATTGGTGCTGCCAGGCGCATATACGTCAGCGTCCATGCTGATCCAATATAGGCGGTGAGAATCCCCTGAAGAACGATCAGCACGGGCAGGTAGGCTACGAAGCACAATCCGGCCACGAGCAGCGGCGTTGTGCTTTCACCCAGGCCGACGCCGAAGGCGAGCATGGCGGGTAATACGATGATAAAGACCGGGATGACGAGCACCACGCCCACGAAAAACGACAGGACGAACAGGATCAGGGACATCACGATCATTGGGCCGACATTGCTCCTGACCACCTGCCAACCGCGGCGCATGCCGGCCGTCACGCCAAGGTTCTCAATAACGATCGCGGCGTTGGCCTGTTCCAGCACGATGGTCGCAGCCCAAGCCAGGGGCACCAGCACACACAGCAACGGTATGATGCACAGGAAGCCGAAGCCGGCCGTCAGGAAGCCGAACGCGACCAATGGCACGATCAACACCAGGAACGCCAGGCCGATCAGCACGGACAGCCACAAGACCGGCCAGAAGAAGACGAGGCTCTCCTTAAAGAGCGTTCCGAAAGCCAGGGATTCGACGCCGGCCTCCGCCTGCGCCGTACCGCGGATCAAACCGATGCGCCCGACGGTGCCGAGGAAGATGAGCAGGATCGTGAACAGCACGAGGGCGATCACGATGGCCGCGACGATCCACGGATGGTCTGAAATCCACTGGCCGATGTTTTCAAAAAACCTCTGCGCCTGCGGTGAGGTTGGGCCATCGCCGTTGCCGCCGCCGCGTTGGTTGAAATTCGCGTTCCCGCGGCCCTGAGCGCAACCGGCCAGGATCCCGAAGATCCACAATACCTTGTGCTTCCAAGTGATCTGCCAGGCGCGGGTGAGTACGTCGCCAAAATCGAATTTCATGCTTGGGGTCCTTCAGGGCAAAAAACGCTACGCGGCAGGCTCCAGAAGCACCTTGGGGGCCTCGGACGCGCGGGTTAGCCGCAGATAGGTTACCACAAAAGTAGCACGCGCGAAGGTCATGGCTACGCCGGTAAATAAGGCATACACAGGCGTAAATACCAGCGCGATCACCGTCAAAATCGTCAAAAACCGGGTGTCCGGCATGCTTTCGAGCATGACGCTGCGGAACATCAACAGCCACATCGGCAGCATGACCGGCAGGATCAGCAGGAAACCCACCACGGCCGTCGCCAGGTACACCACCACCCCGATCAACGCATATTTCGCGATGTGCGCCTTGAGCAAGTCCCAGCCGCGCTGCACCGCGTCGAGGGCGCTCAATCCGTCGGCCACGATGGCGGCCTGCGCTTGTTCGAGCACGATCCAGATGCCAAGATACAGCGGGTACATCAGCAATTGGACGAACATCGTCCCGATACCCAGCGTAATGAATCCCACCACCATCGAACAGACGAAGAACACCACCATCAGGACCAGCACGGCCACGAAGACCAGCAGCAATGCGCCCAAAATGTTCGGGAGGTGCGGCAGGCTGGCACGCAGCAGTTCGAGAAATCCGAGTTTTTCCTCACCCGCCTCGGCGCGCACCGCGCCAACGGTCAGCGCGGCCGTCCCCCATAAGCGGAACGCGAGCGACAGCAAGGTCGAGACGAACATTAGGAGGTAGAAGACCATCACGAGGGCCGAATGATTCTCCACCCAGTTCACGAGCTCGGCCGCGCCGTCGGTGGTAAGACCGAACGGAACAATGAGGAATATCGGCACGAAGAACAAAGACATCAGCACCGGCAGCGCGCCGTAGATCCACAAGAGCTTGTGTTTCCAGGTGATCTGCCAGCCGCGGCTCAACACTTCCGAGAAGTCAAAATCCATAACGTGCTCCTATTCCCACTCGATCGTCGAAGGCGGCTTGCTCGTAATATCATACACGACGCGATTGATCCCGTCCACTTCGTTCACAATACGATTGGCCAACTTCCCGAGCAGGTCGTGCGGCAGCCGCGTCCAATCGGCGGTCATGAAATCCTCGGTGGTCACCGCCCGGATGGCGGCCGCTTCCTGATAAGTGCGCTGGTCCCCCATCACGCCCACCGAGCGCACGGGCAGCAGGACGACGAACGCCTGCGACGTCTGCCCGCCCTTGCCCAAATATCCCGCTTTGGACAATTCCTCGCTGAGGATCGTATCCGCCGCCCGCAGGCGACTCAGCCGCTCGGGCGTCACCTCCCCGAGACAGCGGACGGTCAGGCCCGGGCCCGGGAAGGGTTGCCGCCAGACGAGCGACTCGGGCAACCCGAGCGCCTCCCCGACGGCGCGCACCTCATCTTTAAATAGATAGCGCAGCGGCTCCACGAGCTCGAACTGCATATCCTCCGGCAGCCCGCCGACATTGTGATGCGTCTTGATGCGCTCGGCCTTGTTGCGGTCCGGCGCGGACGACTCGACCACGTCCGGATAGATCGTCCCCTGCACGAGGAAACGCGGCTGTCCTACTTGTTTCGCCTGCGCCTCGAACACGCGGATGAACTTCTCGCCCACGGTCTTGCGCTTCTGCTCGGGATCGGTCACGCCTTCCAGCGCTGCCAGGAACTCGCGGCTGGCGTCGACGGTGATCAACTCGGGGCCCAGGTGTTCGCGGAACGCGGAGGCCACCTGCTCGGATTCGTTTTGCCGCAGCAGGCCGGTGTCCACGAAGACCGCCACCAGTTGATCGCCGATGGCCTTGTGCACCAGCGCGGCGGCCACCGACGAGTCGACGCCGCCACTCACCGCGGCCAGCACGCGTTCGCCGCCCACCTGCGCGCGCACGCGCGCCACCGATTCCTCGATAATGGAGGCGGGCGTCCATTCCGGTTTGGCCCCGCAAATGTCGATCGCGAAATGCTTCAACAACTCCGTGCCATTCGGTGTATGCCGCACCTCGGGATGGAACTGCACGCCGAAATATTTGCGCTCAAAATCACCCATCGCAGCAAATGGGCTGTTATCGCTTTTCGCCAGCGCGATGAAACCAGCCGGCATGCGCGTGATGCGGTCGCCGTGCGACATCCAAACTCTGGAAATTACGTCAAGCATCGTGCCCGGCATGAGCGGCTTGATCTCGGCCGGCCCGAATTCGCGCTGCGCCGACGGATCCACCTGGCCACCCAGCGCGAACGTGAGCGCCTGCATGCCATAACAAATGCCGAGGATCGGCAGTCCCGTTTTCAGGATGAAATCCTGGATGTAGGGCGCGCCGGGCTCGTATGCCGAGCGAGGACCCCCGGATAGAATAAATCCTTTCGGATGGATCGAAAGGATTTTTTCCTGGGGCGCATCCCACGGGAACAATTCGCAATAGACCTGCGATTCGCGCACCCGCCGCGCGATCAACTGGGCGTACTGCGCACCAAAATCCAAAACGACGATCGAATCTGTCATGGGCATCCACCTTTAAGCATTTTGGTGCTCGAATATTCCACTGTCTGAGACAAGATGAAAATGCAACTGCGGAAAATCCTGATACTCTCCACCGTTGACGATCAGGCGATAAGCGGACAGACGAAACTCTTTCACGAGGCTTTGTACGGTTTGATAAAGGTCAATGAGAAAGGCCGGATCCGAGGCATCGAATTCCATCAACGAAGCGACTGCTTTCTTTGGTACGAGCACAACGTGGAATGCGTACGCCGGCTGTGGGTGCTTGAACGCCATCAAGCTGGAGGTCTCGCGCAGGCGCTGGACAGGAATTACGAAAGTCATTTTGTCAAATGAGAGCCGCACCAGGAAACGCCCCAGCCTTGTCCGTGCAAACCACATGAGGCCATTCACCACGGCCCTCCCCATTCATCATTCTGCATTTATTTCCTGCATTTATTTCCTGCATTTATTTCCCGAACACGATCTTCCCGTCATCCATCGACGTGATGCACGCCAGCGACTCCACCGGGATGCCCAGCGATTTCAGGGCCTCGCGCCCGCCTTCGAATAGCTTTTCGATCAGCGCGCCGATGCCCACCACCTTGGCCTTGGAGGCCTCTGCCAGCCGCACCAGCCCGAGGATCGTGGCCCCGGAGGCCAGGAAGTCGTCGATGATCAACACCTTTTCGTCCTCACCCAGGTATTCCGGCGAGACGATCAACTCGACCATGCGTCCCTTAGTGTGAGACGGCGCCAGCGTGAGATAGACCTGATCGGGCATGGTGATCGGCTTGGACTTGCGCGCATACACTACCGGCAGGCCCAGATGGATGGCCGTCGTGAGCGCCGGGGCGATGCCGGAGATCTCGGCCGTCAACACCTTGGTCGCGCCGAGCGTTGCAAAGCGCCTCGCAAACTCCTGTCCGCACAGGTCCATGAGGGCCGGGTCCACCTGATGATTGACAAAACTATCGACTTTGAGAATGCCATTCCCTAAATTTTTCCCCTCCTTTATGATCCGATCCTGCAATTCCTGCATTGCGCCTCCTGTTCCTTTTTCTAATGATGGCTGGTTGCGTGACAGACGGGAGATCCGTGTCTTGTTCGAATAATAACGCGCCGGCCTGTCCTGTCCAGACAGATGGGTGGCATTGTACAACGGCCCGCCCCAACCTGCCAGAGGCAACCGCCTTTTCTTGCAGCCATCGGCGATCAAAACCCATTCTAATAAGATGATGAGCGCCGATGGAGGCAGGCGAGCCGGGTAAATGGTCTGTGTTAGAATTTCCCCGTGATCGACCAGGCGGTACTGCTGCTGGCCTCCAATTCTCCGCGGCGGCAACAGCTACTGGCTCTCGGCAGTTGGACGTTCCGTGTGGCTGCCGCCGATGTGGACGAGAGTCACCGGACGGATGAATCCCCGCAGAACTACGTCATACGGCTGGCAGAAGCCAAGGCACGCGCGGCCTCCAGGGTCGCGCGCGGCGAGCAGATCGTGATCGGCGCGGACACCACGGTGGTGGATGGCGCGCAGATCCTTGGCAAACCCGCCGGCGCGGCCGAAGCCGGGCGCATGCTCAAGCAATTGCGCGGGCACAGCCACAAGGTCTACACCGGGCTGGCGGCGCTGCGACTCAGTGACGGGAAACTGGTGACCGACCTGTGCGTCACAGATGTCCCCATGCGCACGTATACAGATGAAGAGATCGATGCATATGTCCGCAGCCGCGACCCGCTCGACAAGGCCGGCGCCTACGCCATCCAGCATGCCAGCTTCGATCCGGTCGAGAGCATGGCCGGCTGTTACGCAAGCGTGATGGGGCTGCCCCTTTGTCATCTGGTACGCACCCTGCGGGAGCTGGACCTGGCGTCCACCGCGGATGTGCCGATGAATTGTCAAACGTTTTTGGATTATCAATGTCCTGTCTCGTCGGCTGTATTACGGGGCGAGCAGGTGGGCTGAAAAGGAAAGCATGAAAGTATTCCACTGGTTGAGTTTGATCGTCATTTTTGCAATGCTCTTGGGCGCGTGTTCGCAAAACACGGGCGGGGGTGGATTCAATCCCTTTGGTCCGTCACCGACACTGCCGCCCCCGAACGTGGGGATCACGCCCGCGCCTGATGCCAACGCGGCGGTCACCGCGTATTTCGACGCGCTCAAGAACGACGATTATTCCGCCATGTACGGCATGCTCACACAGGCCAGCCGCGACGCCATCACGTTCGAAGATTTCAGCAAACGCTACAACGACGCGCTTAACATCATGAGCGCCGGCAGCCTCGATTACGAGATCCTCTCGTCGCAGTTGGCCGCCTACAGCGCGGAGATCGGCTACCGCATTACGTATCACACTGCGCTGGTCGGGGACCTGCAGCGCGACATCGTCATGCACCTGGCCCTGGAAGACGGCAGCTGGAAAACGCAGTGGGACGACAGCCTGATCCTGCCCGAGCTGGCAGGCGGGAGGCAACTCGTGATGGATTACCAGGTGCCGGCGCGCGGCGATATCTACGACCGGAACGGACTGCCCGTGGTGGCCCAGACCGAAGTCTTTGCTTTCGGCATCGTCCCCGGGCAGATCAACCCGAAGTCGGAAGGCACGCTGGTCAGCGAGCTGGCCAAGTTGTGCGGTTACCAGGAAGATGACATCATCGATAGTTACATCAGCGCCGGGCCGGATTGGTATATCCCGATGTGCGAAGGATCGGCCGAAGAGGCCGCGCGCTTGCTGGCGATCAATCCCGGCGGCTTGAGCGTCACGAAATACACGTCCCGGTATTATTTCAATCAGGGCCTCGCTCCACAGGTAACGGGCTACACCCTGTCGATCTCTCCGGAAGACCTGGATGCTTATCGCCGCCTGGGCTATCGCGGCGACGAAAAGGTCGGGCAATCCGGCATCGAGAAATGGGCCGAGGACTATCTGGCGGGCAAACACGGCGGCACATTGTCCGTTCTGGATGCGAACGGCCAGCTCACGACCCTCGGGCAGAGTGGCCCGGAACCCGCGGATTCGATCTACCTGACGATCGACCAGAACATGCAGTTCTACGCGCAGAAGGCGCTGCGCGGCTTCAACGGCGCGGTGGTGGTGCTCGAACGCGACACCGGCCGCGTACTGGCCATGGCCTCCTCGCCCGATTACGATCCCAACCTGTTCGATCCGACCAACCCGAACAATACCCTGTTGACCGACATGCTCAACAGCGGCGACCAGCCGTTGATCAACCGCGCCACGCAGTCCCAGTATCCGCTTGGCTCGGTGTTCAAGGTCATCACATTCTCCGCCGGCCTCGAAAGCGGACTGTACCTTCCGGAAACCACTTACGACTGCCAGTATGAATGGACGAAGCTCCCGGACCAGGTGCGTCACGACTGGACCTGGCAGCACTGTCAGGACGCGATCCAGGCGGGAGACGCCTGCAATACCAGCTCAACTCGCCCATCCGGCTTGCTCACGCTCCCTGAAGGGCTGATGCGTTCATGCAATCCCTATTTCTGGGATATCGGCTTCACGCTCTTTCAAAATGATCGCAGCAACGACATCGCCAACATGGCGCGTGCCTTCGGGCTCGGACAGCCGACCGGCATCGAGCAGGTCGCCGAGGCCCCGGGCGCGATCAATGATCCGCCCACCGTGGTGGACGTGGTCAACCAGGCCATCGGCCAGGGCGATGTGGGCGTCACGCCGCTTCAGGTGGCGGTCATGATCGCGGCGGTCGGCAACGGCGGCACGCTCTACCGTCCGCAGTTGATCGAGAAGATCCAACCCGTCGAGGGCGATCCGATCACGGTCTTCAAGCCCGAGTCGCGCGGCACGCTGCCTCTGCGGCCCGATAATCTCAAGGTCCTGCAGGATGCGCTGTGGGAAGTGGTGCACAACCCGCGCGGCACGGCCAATTTCCGTCTGCGCGGGCTGACCATCCCGGTGGCCGGCAAGACGGGTACGGCTGAATCGGGCAGCGGTCTGCCGCACGCGTGGTTTGCCGGATACACGCTGGCCAACGCGAATACCGGCCTGCCGGACATCGCCATCGTCGTGTTCGTGGAGAACGTGGGCGAAGGCTCGGATTATGCCGCGCCGATCTTCAAGGCCATGGTCGAGACGTATTACTTCGGCCAGCCGCAAAGCATCCCTTGGTTCGGCCCGATCGGCGGACCGCAATATACACCTACGCCCTTCGGCGGCATCCCGACAAAAACACCGCGACCATGATGTTCAACACCAAGGACACTAAGGTCACAAAGGGAATAGGATGATTTCCTTCGTGTACTTCGTGCCCTTCGTGTTTGGATTTGCTCTTTTGCTGATTTGCCAATTTGCTCTTTTGCTAATTTGCTCTTTTCTTGATTAGGATCCATCTTGACGCCTGAGCCGTTCCTGTCAGGGTTGATCATTCGGGCCCAGTCTGGTTTCTTTACAGTGGAATCCGGGCAGGGCCTTATCGTTTGTCAACTGCGCGGGCGGCTGAAACGGGGCAGGGCCATGGGAGATATCGCCGCGCTGGGCGACCGCGTCCAGATCACGCTGCTGCCGGACGGCTCCGGGGTGATCGAAGAGGTCGAAGAGCGCAAGCAGGCCCTCGTCCGACTCGATCCGCGACCACAGGGACAATACCAACAGGTCTTACTCGCCAACGCTGATCAAGGCGTCTTCGTTTTCGCCTGCGCGCACCCGAGTCCGAAATTGAGAATGCTCGATCGCTTTCTCGTCGTTGCCGAAAAACAGAAGATCCCGGCCCTGATCGTCGCGAATAAGGTGGACTTGGTCGGCGAAGCGGAAGCGCGAAAAACTTTTGGCCACTATCCCGCGATCGACTATCCAGTCATTTACACATCCGCGACGACCGGCGCGGGACTCGAGGAACTGCGCAACCGGCTGACCGGAAAGATCAGCGCGTTGGCCGGGCCGAGCGGCGCGGGGAAGTCCAGCCTGCTTAATTTGCTGCAGCCTGGCCTGGGGCTCGCGGTCAACGAGATCAGCGCGGCCCTCGACAAAGGCAAACACACCACCGTCGCGCGCGAGCTGTATCCGCTGGAAGGCGGCGGCTATCTGGCCGACACGCCCGGCTGGAAGGCGCTGGCGTTATGGGACACGGAGCCGGAGGAGATCGACGCGTACTTCCCGGAGATCGCAGCGCTGGTTGCCAGCTGTCAATTCAACGATTGCAAGCACATCCACGAACCCGGCTGCGCGGTGCTGCACGCGGTTGCCACAGGGACGATCCATCCTGAACGTTACGAGTCATACGTTCGTCTGCGCGCGGGAAGCGAATAGAAATGATGAATGCGGAATGATGAATGCGGAATGATGACATCGTACCCGTAGGGTATTGCTGATTTGCTCTTTTGCTGATTTGCCCATTTGCTCTCTTGCTGATTTGCTGATTTGCTCTTTTGCTCTTTTGGATTTTACGATTTCCATCGAACACTGTATACTCACAACTGAAAACCGAAAACCGTCAACCAACAACTGATGAACGATAACTGGAACTTGATCGGGCACGAATGGGCCGTGGATGTGCTGCGCCGGCAGGTCGCGGACGGTGCGATGCGTCATGCGTATCTTTTCGCGGGACCTCCGGGCCTGGGTCGCCGCACGTTGGCGCTGCGCTTCGCGCAAGCCTTGAACTGCGCCCAGCCGACCGCGCCCGGCCAGCCCTGCGGCGTCTGCCGGGACTGCAAGCTGATCGAAGCCATGCAACACCCGGACCTGGCCATCGTCCAGGCGGAGGCTGAAGGCGGCACGCTGCAGGTGGACCAGGTGCGCGGCGTGCAGCACGCCTTCTCCTTGAAACCGTATCAGTCGAAATATCGCGTGGCGGTCTTCCTGCGCTTTCAGGAAGCCAACGACAACGCCGGGAATGCGTTGCTGAAAACCCTGGAAGAAACGCCCGCGCACGCGGTCTTGATCTTAACCGCCGATTCCGCGGAACAGCTCCTGCCCACGATCGTCTCGCGCTGCGAGGTGCTCCGGCTGAGGCACGTGCAGGCCGAGCGCGTGGCCGCGTTCCTGATGGATCACGGCGCCGATCAGCCGCAAGCAGACCTGATCGCGCGCATCAGCGGCGGCAGTCCGGGCCTGGCCCTGCGGCTGCTCGAGGACGAAACGCTGCTGGAGGCGCGTACGCAAACGCTCGACGACCTGCAAGCGCTGCTGCCGGCCTCGCGCGTGCATAAGTTCGCCTACGCCGAGAAGCTCGCCAAGGACAAGGACGCCATGCGCCTGACCATCCTGCTCTGGCTTTCGTACTGGCGGGACATCCTGCTGCAGACCGCCCGCGCGGACACGCCGCTCACCAACGCGGACCGCGCCGGGGAGATCGAAGCCCTCGCCGCGCGGCTGGACCTGTCGACGGCGCGCCGCATCGTGGCCGACCTCGAGCAGGCGCTGACGCGGCTCGAACGCAACGTCAACGCGCGACTGCTGGCCGAGGTCCTGTTGCTGGATTGGCCCAATCCCTAGGAGGCTTGCATGGCCGAGTCAGCGCTTGCCAAAAAAATGAAGCTGAAGCCCGGCGCGCGGGCCGCGATCGTCAACACGCCGGACGGATACTTGAAAGAGCTGAAGCCGCTCCCGGATAAAGTGCAGGTGGTCGAAAAACTGGACGGGCAGTTCGACTGGATCCAGCTCTTCGTGAAGACTCGGGCGGAATTGGAATCGCATCTGACGAAAGCCGTCCGCGCGCTCAAGCCCGAATCCATCCTGTGGATCTCGTTCCCCAAGGGCAGCTCGAAGATCCAGACCGATCTGACCCGCGATACGGGCTGGAACATCCTGAAGACAGTCGACCTGAAGTGGGTCAACCTGGTTTCGGTCAACGACATCTGGTCCGCGTTCGCGCTGCGGCCGTACAAGCCCGGCGAAGCGAAACAGGATTTCCGTTAGGAGAATTCAACATGTGCCGAAGCATCAAACCCCTGCGTCTGCCGGATGGACACGCCACCGAAGAGGAGATCTCCGAGGCGGCCCTGCAATACATCCGCAAAGTGAGCGGATACCGCAAACCGTCGCGTGCCAATCAAGAGGCCTTCGACGCGGCCGTGCTTGAGGTCGCGAGCGCCACGCGGCGAATGCTGGAGAGCCTGACCGCCGGCGTGACCGCGCATACCCATCCGCATGCTTAACGTTTCGCAGGATTGGAAATCCGCCTTTCCGGATGCGCATGCCGGCATCCTGGTCATGCGCGGCGTTGCCAACCCGGCCATGCACGAGCGACTGGAGAACCGCAAACGCGAACTGGAGGGCCAGCTGCGGGCGCGCTTCGAGGGTGCGGACCGCAAGCTGATCGAAGCGCTGCCGTCGATCCAGGCTTACAACGCATATTACAAGCCGTTCAAGAAAACCTTTCACGTGCAACATCAGCTCGAATCGATCGTCTTCAAAGGACGGCGCATCCCGGCCACCGCCGCGCTGGTGGAGGCCATGTTCATGGCTGAAGTGAAAAACCAACTGCTCACAGCCGGGCATGACCTGGATCAGGTCCAGCCGCCACTGATTCTGGAGGTATCCAATGGTGGCGAACGCTACACGATCCTGAGAGGCGAGGATCAAGAGCTGAAAGCCGGCGACATGTTCATGCAGGACGGGCAGGGCGTGATCTCGAGCATCCTGTACGGCCCGGACCGCCGGACCTCCATCCGGGCCGCGACGCGCAACGTGATGTTTGCGGTCTACGCGCCGCGCGGGATCAGCCCGCAGGGCGTCCGTGATCACCTTGAGGACATTCGCGAGAACGTATTAATCGTCTCGCCGGCAGCACAGGTGGAAACGCTGCAGGTTTTCGGCGCGGATTGACAGCCGGCTGATATGTGTCGGCAGGAGATCAGGAGTCAGAGTACCAGATGACCCGCCAGGAAAAGATCCTGTATCACCAGATCCATCCCTTGAAGCTCTTTACCGATTGGAGCGCGGGCTTCATCGCGCTTTATTTTTTCTGGCAGCACCAGCTCGTCGCCGGCTTGCTGGCGGCGTTCATCCCCGCCATTCTCGCCTCCATCCTTGTCATTTCTTTCTTCGACCTTGAAAAATACAAAGCCTCGCCCTTCGGCGGATACGTGCGTGAACATATGACCCGGCCTGTCGAAGCGGCCCGCGGGGCGGGATACGCGCTCATGGCACTGGGAGCCTGGGTGCACGCACCCTGGCTGATCCCGCTGGGCTTGACGGTTGTTCTACTCGCCTGGATGCGTTGGCTGCTCTTTCCCGAAACAGGATAGCGGTTCGGAAATCTTGACAGCCGGCCTCGGCTTCCTGGCCGCG
>DASXQN010000218.1:0-3144 GCA_036507155.1 Anaerolineales bacterium | reverse complement strand
CAGCGTCTACAACGAACGAAGGATCCAGCTTGCCCAACGATAGCTCCGCTAAGAGCGACATCTTTCTGCACGCTCGGTAGCGCGTTGCCCTGTTTATCGCTCCTCATTCAGTCTCCATCTGGATCAAAGATGTCTTCGATCGGCATCTTTAACAGCTTCGCCATCTTGAACGCCAAAGGAAGGCTCGGATCGTATTTTTCGGTTTCGATGGCGTTGATGGTTTGGCGGGAGACGCCCAGCTTGTCCGCGAGATCGGATTGCGACCATTCCCTGGCCGCCCGTAGTTCCCGAAGGCGGTTCTTCATCGGTAGCGGCGGGTGAAGATCCTTTGGCCCACGGAGTAGAAGATCAACAGGAGCCAGAGGATCAGCCAGGGAACGCAAAGGTCAGCATCGGCGTAGGCCCTCATGCGCCCGGGAAACACCGCATGAAAAACCTCCAACCGGCTGAGGTGATGCCAGGCCGCGATGAAGAAAAACGTGGCGGCGGTGGCAAAGAGGCAGGCGGCGGTGGTCACCGCGCGATGCAACTCGTCCATGCCGCGGATCCACCGGGCCAGCCGTCGCACCCACAAGAGGATGGCCAGCAAGGTAGCCACCCCGGCAATGGCCCGCAGGTAGACCGGCCATTCACGGACCTCGTGACGGTAAAACAGATCAGTCGCGACGGAGATCGCCATGGCGACGAACATCCATACGTTCACTTTGCAATCGACCGCGAAGGAATAATTCGGGCCGGGTTGGATTTCCTCGGGAAGGTTCGGTTTGTTCACGGGCGTAGTGTAAAGGATACTTGTCACATGTCAAGCATCATTGACACTTATTTTAAAAGGAGAATCCGTTGGCGCTTGAACTCTGCGGACTCCAGCGCGGTAGCATGCCACCAATCGACAGCAGGATCTCCTTGAGGACCGCTCTGCTTTGGCGCAGCTACACGAGTTTCTGCAGCTCACGATGGTTCACCTTGCCGGTGCCGAGCTTCGGAATCTCGTGAATGAACTTCACCTCGCGCGGTGCGCAGATGTTCGGAAACCCTTTCGCGCGGAGCACGGCGCGGATCTGGTCGAGTTGCAGCCGCGATTCGTTGGTCGCGGCGATGAGCACCTCGCCCTTGTCCGCGTCGGGCCGGCTGATGATGGCGACCTGGCAGCGCAACCCATACTGAGGGAACGCCCCGGCGAGCGCTTCTTCGACCGCAGTGAGGCTGACCATTTCGCCGCTGATCTTGGCGAAGCGTTTCAAGCGTCCGAGGATGAACAAGAATCCTTCCTCATCGACTTTCGCGATGTCCCCGGTGTCGTACCAGCCGCCGAATTTCTGGAATGCCGCGTTGGCGTCCGCGTTCAAATAGCCGCGCATCACGTCCGGTCCTCGGACGAACAAGCGCCCGCCCTCAGCCACGCCTTCAACCGGCTCGATCTTGTATTCCATGCCGGGCAGCAGCTTGCCCGCAGAACCGTGCTTCGGGACCAGCGGCGTGTTGCCGCTGACGCAGGGGCTGCACTCCGTCGCGCCGTAGCCTTCGAGCACGCGCACGCCAAACTTTTGCGACCATATTGCGGCGGTGGCCTCCTGCAATTTCTCCGCGCCGGCGAACATGTAGCGCAGGCTGCGCCAGTCGAGGGCGTTGGCCTTGCGCGCGTAGCCGTTCAAAAATGTGTTCGTGCCGAGCATGATGGTGCAATCGCGATGGTAAAACGCCGTTGGGATGACGCGGTAATGCAGCGGCGACGGGTAAAGCACCACGCAGCAGCCGCGCACGAGCGACAGCAGCGTGCCGATGGTCAGGCCGAAGCTGTGGAAGATCGGCAGAGCGTTGAAGAAGCGGTCCCAGTCCTGCAAATCGCACACGGAAAGCATCTGCCGGATGTTCGCGAGAATGTTTCTGTGTGTCAGTTCCACGCCCTTGGGGGCTCCTTCCGAGCCGCTGGTGAAAAGAATCGCCGCCGTGTCCTCGGCGCGAGACTTCCCATGGAGAATCGAACGCGGCGCGAACCGGACGCGCAGCAGTGTCAAAAACTTTTGCGCGCCGGTGATGTTCTGCCGAACGTCTTCGAGATAGATGAACTCCACGCCGGCTTCCACCAGCAGGTCGAGCTTGAGCCGCGCCTTCTCGATGAACACCTTCGAGGTGATGACCTGCTTCAGCCCCGCCAGTTGGACGCAGGCCAGCATCGTGGCTGCGCCGGTCGAGTAATTCAGCAGCGCGGGAACCTTCCCAATGGACCAAAGACCGAGCAGCGACACAGGAGTGCCATTCACGTTCGGCAGCAACACGCCGACACGTTGCTGATCCGCCGGAATTCGCTTCGCGAACTCCCCGCTCAGCAAGCTCGCGCCGACCAGCAGCCGGCGGTAGGCGATGGTCTGAGTCACGTCTTCCAGCACGACGTACCCGGGCTTGCTGCGTGCGGTGGCCACGATCGCTTCAGGTAATGTCGTCTCGCCGAATTCCATCTCGGTGGCGAATTGCTGGAAAATCATTCTGTCGCGCAGCCAGTTGGTGAGGGTGGTGCGCGATTGGGTGGTGGAAAGATGTTCGAGTTTTGGCGGTGACTGCGCGTCACTGAAGTGCGCGGAGACTTTGGGAAACCATTTCTTCTCGTCGCGGTTTGGCGAGAACGGCAGGCGATGCGCACCGCGCAGGAAGCAGGTGATGACCTTGGCGTTCGTCTTGTGCAGCAGGAAGCCGGTCCCATCGAACAATTTCATCAGACAGCCTGTGCGCGAGAGCCGGCCCTCGGCGAAGAGCACGAGCCGGCCATTGCCCTGGAGATATTCCGCCATGCGTTTGACCGCGTAGGGCGACGTGGTGTCGATGGGGAAGGTGCGGCGGTTGATCATGATCTTGCGGTGCAACCAGCTTGTCTCCGCCGATGTGCTGGACACCACGAACTTCCAGTCGCGGTCGAGGCAGAGGCCCACGAACAGCCAGTCGAGCCAGGAGGTATGGTTCGGGATAAGGAGCACCGGTCCGGGCGTCTTGAGCACGTCCTCGTTGTAGGCGCGGAAGCCGTAGAGCACCCGCACCAGCCAGCGAAAGAAAAGTTTGATCATGGCGCCACTTTCCAAGCCGCGTTCACCCGACAGTCATCGGATGCACGCCTTTGTGCTTGAGACGAAGGCCCGCCGCAAGCCTTGACGT
>DASXQN010000217.1:0-6985 GCA_036507155.1 Anaerolineales bacterium | reverse complement strand
GTGGCATATCGGCGAATTTCGCCTGAGGCAGCGCCTCATATCGGAAGTTTTGAGTCAGTGCGCGTAGCCACTACCTTCAAAACATCTAAGGCACCAGGTACCAATCAAAGAAACGCTCGACGCGCGCGAACACGTCCTCTTCATTCTCGCGGCGGAGAAAACCGTGCGGCTCGTCCTCATACAATTTGTATTCGAAGGTCTTGCCCTCGCGGCGCAGCGCCTCCACCCACTCCTCGGAGGATTCAGGCGGGACGATATCATCCAGCAATCCGTGCAGGATCAAGACGGGCTTCTGCACATTCTTGACCTGCAAGATGGGGGAGCCATCCAGGTAAGCCTGGCGATTCTTCGACGGATGGCCGAGGAAGATCTCCGTATATAGGCGCAGCTCGCGGCAGCATTGCGCCCACGAAGAGACCAGATTCGAATCGCCGTATTTTGTGATTCCGCAAGCAAACAGATATTCAGGATCGCGCGAGAGACAACACACGGTCATATATCCGCCGTAGCTGCCGCCGAAGATTCCCAGTCGCGCGGGATCGATACCGGGCATGCCGCGCAGGTACTTTGCGCCGTACAGGCAATCCTGCGCGTCGCCTTTGCCCCAATCACCGTAGTTGGCATGTTCGAACTCCACGCCATAGCCAATGCTCCCGCGATAGTTTGGCGCGAGCAGGGTGTAACCTTTGGCGACCAGATATTGGACGAGAATATCCCATTCAAATGCGTACAGTGAAGATGGGCCGCCGTGCGCGTGGACGATGGCTGCGCCGTTCGGCTTGAGCGGCTTGAAAAGCAGCGCCGGGATTTCGCGTCCGTCATAACTTTCGTACGTGACGCGCTCCGGCATGATGAGTTGATTCCTCGCCATGGCCGGCGAGGTGGAAAATGTGAGTTGCGTGACCCTCTTGCTGGTCGCGTCGATACGGAAGATGTCCGGCGGTTGCACCGGCGACTCGAATTCAAACGTCAGCCATTTCCCGTCCGGAGCCCAGGTCGGCCGCGAGTGGTAACCGGGGCCTGTGCGCAAGTCCGAGACCTTGCCGGTCTCGACGTTGATCAAAACCAGATCGAAGGAAGCGTCGCGGTTGAGCGTAGCGGCGATCGTCTCGCCGTCCGGCGACCAGGCAAGGTCGGAAACATCATAGCCTTCTTTCGTGACCTGGCGCAAGCCGAGGCCGCTGGGCCGCACGACCCACAAGTCATCGTGCCCAGCCTCCTGCGAGACGAACGCGATCCATTTTCCGTCCGCAGACCAGCGCGGCATCCACATGCGCACTTTCGGCACGCTGCGCAGCACGCGGGTCTCGCCGGTTGCCAGGTCAACGATGCGCAGGTCGAGGCGATTGAGGTCGTCGAAGGGGCGATACACGAACGCGACCTGCTTCCCGTCCGGTGAAGGCTGTGGTTCCCAATGGTCGCCTTGCGCGTCAGTGGTGAGGGCGCGCGGCCACGTGCCGTCCACGTCCGTTAGGATCAGTTGGTCGGCGTCCTTTCGGTCGAGGCAGATGATCAGCCCGCGCGAGTCGGGCATCCACTGCGGCGACGCCGCGCCGGATGTGAAGTCCGTCATCTTCTTGGGCAGCCCGCCCTCGGCCGGCACGGAGTGCACGTGGCCGTGCATCGTGAATGCCACCCACTGCGAATCCGGTGACCATTGCGGTACCTCGTCGTCCCAGTAAGCCACCAGCCCCCGTTCGGTGCTGATGCGGCTTGGCCAGCCACCGCTGGAAGGCATCAGGTAGACATCCGACAGGGTCTCGCTATCCTTGATAAAAGCGATGGTTTTGCCGTCCGGTGAGAGCGCATGGCTGCGGATTCGCTCCAGGGACGTGATCAAGGAGATGCTCCAGCCTGCGGGCGGTTTGAGGTCCGGCCGGGAAAGTGAGGGCCAGCCGCTCCGCTCGTACTTTTCGGTCAACTTGATCGGTTTTTCCATGTAAGCCTTTCAGGGGAAATGTGGCCCAAGTATAGCAAAAAGCATTTTCCGCCGCAGAATGGATTTTCATCCGCGGAATTACGGTGTGCCGTGTAGTAGAATCAGCGTCGATTGATCGTGTTGAGGGGACCGCTCATCCCATCCCATGGACATCACCAGCCTTCACAACGCGCAAGTGAAACACCTCGTGAAATTGCGCGAGGACAAGCGCCAGCGCCAGCGCGATCGATTGATGTTGGTGGAGGGCTACGACGAATTGGGCTTGGCCCTGGCTGCAGGATGGCGGCCGCAGACGATCTACACCGCCCCTGAACTTGTCGCGCGACCGATGGAGATTCCCAACGCTGAGACCGTGACGGTCAACCGCGCGGTGTTCGAGAAGCTCTCGTACCGCGAGAATCCTGACGGCTGGCTCGCGATCTTTCCGATCCCCGAGCGGACACTTGACTCATTGAATCCCGGACCTCTTCCGCTCGTGCTTGTGGCAGAGTCGGTCGAGAAACCCGGCAATCTGGGCGCGATGTTGCGCACGGCCGACGCGGCAGGCGTCGACGCGCTGCTCATTTGCGATCCGCGCGTCGACCTGTGGAATCCCAATGTGGTCCGCGCCAGCAGGGGGGCGCTATTCAGCGTGCCCGCGGTTGAGGTGGATAATGCTTCTGCGCTTAAGTGGCTCCGCTCGCGCGGCATGCGCATCCTCGCGGCCACGCCTGCTGCTGATACGGTCTATTCGTCCGCCGATATGACTACGCCGCTGGCGATCGCGGTCGGCACCGAAGACGTGGGTCTGAGCGAGTTCTGGCTCTCGAACGCGCACATGCAGGTCCGCATCCCGTTGGCCGGCAAGGTAAATTCCCTCAACGTTTCGATCGCGGCCGCGCTGTTGGTATATGAGGCCGTTCGACAGAGAATGTGAGCACACGCATGTACGCCACCAAATTACTTCCTGCTGTTCCGGATGTCACTGCTCCCGACGGGTCAGACGTGCGAGTGCTTCTCGCGCTGGAGGGCGGCAGCATGGCGCACTTCGAGCTCTTTCCGGGCCGGACCTCGGCCGCGGTCGTGCACGCGACCGCTGAGGAGATCTGGTATATCCTGGGCGGAAAAGGTGAGATGTGGCGCAGCTATGGTGGCAACGAAGCAGTTGTGACGGTCGAGGCGAACGTCTGCGTCACGATCCCGCGCGGCACGCGATTTCAATTCCGCTCATTCGGACCGGAGCCGCTCGCGGCGGTCGCGATCACCATGCCGCCCTGGTCAGGAGACGCGGAGGCCCGAGTCGTGGGCGGCTACTGGGACCCCGATCTGGGCGCATAGCGCCCGGCGCCCCGACAATGTCTGCAAGCCAGGGGGGAGGATTGCAGGCTTAGTGAACGCTTAACTTAGGGGAGAGGCGAACCCGCTCTCCAGGGGTTACAATGTCCAAAGGGCCCGAGCCAGAAAATAGGGGCCAGGAGAAATTCCCATGACAGACACCACAGAGATCAAAAACCCTGCCAAAACAGTGGCTTCGTTCTTCCACAACCCGCGCGTCCGCAGGGAGATCATCCCCGTCGGCCAAGGCGTCCCGATCGGCATCGAGCAGGTGTCCAATGCCGCGGTTGGCATCGCGGGCGCTTACGGCACCTGGGGAGAAAGTTGCAGCAACCAGCAGCTGCCTTCCATCATTGAGCGCAGGCTGGGCGCGCCGGTTCCAGCAGGGGAGTTGCTGGACCTGGAGCAGCTGGGCTTCGTCAGCCGCCACATGTCGCCGGAATTCGGGGAAGAGGATCACCTCACACTCGAACTCGAGGTCGGCGCGCGCTTGTTGCGCGCAGCGATGCAAGCCAATGGCTGGGCCCCGGATGAGGTGCGCGGCGTGTTGATCGGGATCAGCCTGCCCATCACCGAGGACTACGTCGAACAGATCGCGCGACGCGCCGGGATCCCGGAGAGCGCTTTGAAAGTCAGCATTCACAAAGCCTGTGATGGTTCGGTGGGCGGACTGAACCTGGCTCTCAATCCGGAACTGGGATTGCCGGGTCAGGTTAACCTGGCGAAGGAGCTGTACGGCAAGAAAGTACTGGTAGGCGGGATCGAAGGATTGAGCCGCCGCATGCAGCATTCGGGCGATAAGAATGCGCTCCAATTGTTCGGCAACGGAGCGGGAATGATCGGCGTGATCCCGGGCCAGACGATGAAATTCATCACGGGTAAGACTCACGAGGTCTATGATGAGGACGGCGTGCTGGCGTTGCACATGTACTACCCGCACTCGGGTGAGCGCGTCCCCGGGCGGTCCCTCATAGAGGTCTCACAAAAAGGACAATCCATCCGCGTCGCAGGTCTGATGCACGAGCCCGAGGGCGGCGTTCCGATCGCCATGGCCGGTCCGATGGGGATGGTCAAGCTGTTCGTGCGCTCGGGCGTGCAAGTTGTGAGCGATGTTTACCAGGCTTATCAAAGCATCATGGAAAAGCTCGGCCAGCCGGCGCAAATCGCGGTTGCGATCGTTCATCACGCCAACTACAAGATCAACAAGCTCAAAGAAAAGCACCTCGCCAACCTGGGCATTAAGTTTCCCATGCCCTGGCTGCTGAGCGAGTTTGGCAACGTCAGCGCAGCCAGCAACATGATCGCATTCCTGCGCGAGTTGCCGCATTTGAAGCCCGGCCAGCATGTCCTATTCGACGGTTTCGGCGCCGGCACCTATTACGATGTGCTGGCCGTGTCCTTGGGCAACTAATTCAATTTCGAGCGCTACAATCCCTCAGCCGGCGGCGAATGTCCGCCGGCTGTTTTCTTAATCATGCAGCGCTATCTCGACTGCTCGCGCGAGCGGGAGCGACCTGCCGCGCTGGAAGGCCGCGCTGAATCCCTGTTCACCCAGTTGATCCTGCACCGCCGGTATCAGCGAGGCGTAGACGTGTCGCAGCGAGGGCACGCGCGGCAGGTGTGTGAATTCGCGCAGTTCGTGGCCGGCGCCCCACAACACAGCCGCGCGTTCGGGCTGCGCTTGCGCTGCCGCGGCCTGCGCCAGCCCTTCCAGTGAGTACGCGATTCCACCCTTGTCCTGCATCTTCCATTTGAGTTCCAGGCTCTGCCTCTGCAGGTCCTGCGCGCGCGTGAACTGCCCCTCGAGGAACGCAACGCCGGCCATGCCCTCCAGGCCCCATGAGATGAAAGTCTCATCGCCGAGCTTTTGTGCGAGGCCTATACCGCGCTCCCAGGCCGCCTCGGCACGTTGCAGCGTTTCCGCGCGCGCGTATGTTTCCCCGAGCAAGTAGTGAACCTCCATTACACCGCGGTCGTCCTGGATGCGCTCAAAAAGTTCCAGCGACTGCAAGTAGGTGGCGATGGCTTCCTCGCTGCGGCCGAGCTCGCGCAGCGCAGTGCCCGTGTCCATCAGAGCTCGGGCCTGCGTCTCGATATCGCCCACCTGCCTCGCGATCTCGAAACCGGTTCGCAGCAGTCCAAGCGCGCCGCTGAAATCGCCGTGAGCGCGCAGCAGGAAACCTGCCCGGTGGAAGCCGATCGCCCGGTTGGCGGAAGGCGGCGCATTGAACGCCAGCAGCTTCCGCAGCCAATCCAAGAGCTCCGCGGTATGCCCGCGGAAATAGAAGTATTCCACCAGAGTACCCGCCATCCCCACGGCCTTCTCGAGCAGCGCGGGCGAAGGCGCTCCCGTTGCAGAGGTCGTGACCAACGCACGGTGGAAGCAAGCGCGAAGGTTGTCGTTCTCCGCTTCCAGGCGATCAAGCCAGCGGGCTTTTTCGGGGCCGAAAGTGCGGGCGCTCGCCGCGAGTCCGGCAAAGTAATCGAAGTGCCGGGCCTCCATCTCGCCCTGCTCACCGGAGATCGTAAGCTGCTCGCATGCAAATTCGTATATGGTCTCCAGCATTCGAAAGCGCGGCGGCAGCCCGGGACGCCGCTCGGCGAGGACCAGGGATTTGTTCGTCAGGTCTGTGAGTGAATTGAGAACGCCGCCTTGCACATCCCCGCACACGCGCTCGCAAGCTTCCAGGTCCCAGCCCCCCGAGAATACTGAGAGCCTGCGAAAGAGCAGTCTTTCATCTGGCGCAAGCAGGTCGTAGCTCCACTCGATAGTCGCACGCAGCGTCTGATGTCGCGGCAGGGTGGAATCTCCACCGCGGAGGACGTTGAAGTGCGGTAGCAGCCGTTCTTCCAATTGTTCGATGCTCAGCATGCCTGTTCGGGCTGCGGCCAGTTCGATCGCAAGCGGCAGGCCGTCCACGCGGCGGCAGATTCGGGCGACCAAGGGCGCATTGCCGTCGTTCAGGACGAAGCCCGGGTCAGCGGTCTTCGCGCGCTCGACAAACAATTGCGCCGCTGCATGGTGCGCGATGTTCGCGCTCCCGAGGGAATCCGATCCCGGCACGGACAGCGGCGCGACTCGCAGCACCGTCTCGCCGCCGATCTGGAGCGGTTCGCGGCTGGTCGCCAGGATCTGGACGCCGGCACAACTGCGCAGGATGCGTTCGGCCAACTCCGCGCTGGCGCGCAGAAGATGCTCACAATTGTCGAAGATCAACAGGCAGGATTTAGCCTGTAAATGATCAAGCAGCGCATCCAGCGGCGATCGACCGTGCGCCTCGGTGACGCCCAGGCCGGCGGCGACGGTTTGCGCCAGCAGGTCCGGAGAGCGGAGTGGCGCGAAGTCCAGGAACCAGATGCCGGCCGGATAGTGTTCCAGAAGTTGAAAACCAGCCTGGACCGCGAGCCTCGTCTTTCCGATCCCACCCGCGCCGCTGAGGGTCAGCAGGCGTACGCGCGCCGGGCCGCGCAATCGTTCGGCGATCTCGTGTCCCTCCGACTCGCGCCCGACGAAGGACGTGAGCTGCAGAGGCAGGTTGCTGGGAATGCCCGGCGGGTCGGCGGTCGGCTCAGCAACCGTGATCTCCTGGCCGCGGGCGCGCGCCGCAAGTTCGAACAGGCGTCGGGCGAGTTCGGAGTCGCTCGAGAGGTCAAGCGCAGGCAGGAACAACGCTGCGATCGTGGCCGAGTCGACCGCGCGCAGATTCTTCTCGATTCGGCTGATGTGCGCTT
>DASXQN010000216.1:0-5969 GCA_036507155.1 Anaerolineales bacterium | reverse complement strand
GGCACGCTATTCCATGGTCAGCATGGGCGCCGTCGTGGTCGAGTCGGGCCTCAAGAATACATTTTATGCACAGCTCAAGCCCATCTCAGACGAGTGGGTCCCCGAATCTCTGGCCATCGCCGGATTCACTAGAGCGGACACGCTCGCCTTCGAGGCTCCGCAGGTTGTTATGGAACGATTCGCGGCCTGGCTGGCCGAATCCTCACAGGGAAGCCCGCGCTTCATCTCGGACAATAACGGCTTTGACTGGCAATTCATCAACTGGTACTTCCACCGGTTTACCGGCGCCAATCCGTTCGGGCATAGTTCGTCGAACCTGGGGTCCTTGTACAGGGGACTGCAGAAGGATATGTCTGCCAGTTTCAAGCACCTGCGCAGGACGGCGCACACGCACAATCCGGTCGATGACGTGATCGGCAATGCAGAGGCGCTCCTCAGCATGCAGAGAGATTATGGCTTGAAGATTCAACTATGAAGATCCCGATGTCCTCCCCTTATCTGAGCGATGCCGACCGGCAAGCCGTGCTGGATGTGCTCAACACGCCCGTTCTCAGCATGGGTCGGCATACGGAAGCGTTTGAAGAGACGTTCCGGGATCTGACCGGCGCGCGGCATGCCGTCGCGGTCAATTCCGGGACCGCAGGATTGCACCTGTGCGTGCGCGCCGCGGGCATCGGGCCGGGTGACCTCGTTATCACCACGCCCTTCTCGTTCGTGGCCTCCGCCAACGTCCTGCTGTTCGAGAATGCCGTGCCGATCTTCGTGGACATCGATCCGCGCACCGGCAATATCGATCCCGCCCTGGTGGCCGAGGCGGCGAAAAATGTTGAGAAGCATTTGCCGCGCGATATCCCCAATCTCAAATCCTCAATCTCAAATCCTCAATTGAAAGCCATTCTGCCCGTAGACGTCTTCGGCCAGCCCGCCGACATGGATGCCATCAATACGGTGGCGAGCGAGCACAACCTCAAGGTGATCGAGGATTCGTGCGAGGCCCTGGGCGCGGTCTACAAGGGCAAACAAGCCGGGACCTTCGGTGACTTCGGTGTCTTCGCGTTCTATCCGAACAAGCAGATCACCACCGGCGAGGGCGGCGTGATCATCACGGATGACGAGAACGCCGCGGATTTCATGCGCGCCTTGCGCAACCAGGGACGCGCGCCGGGCGACACCTGGCTGCAGCATACGCATCTCGGCTACAACTATCGCATCAATGAGATGTCGGCCGCGCTCGGCACAGCGCAGATGCACCGGCTGGATGAGCTGATCGGGAATCGGGAACGGGTCGCGGCCTGGTATGCGGCGCGGCTGTCCGAGATCCCTGGCATCGAAGTGCCATTCGTCGAACAGTCCACCACGCGCATGTCATGGTTCGTGTATGTCGTGCGCCTCGACGCGCAGGTCGATCGCGACGCGCTGGCGAAGAAACTGGGCGAGCGCGGCGTGCCCGTGAGGCCGTATTTCCTACCCATCCATCTGCAGCCTTATATGGCCGAACGCTTTGGATACCGGCCCGGTGATTTCCCTGTGACCGAGGACCTCGGCCGTCGCAGCCTGGCCCTGCCGTTCAGCAGCGTGATGACCGAGGAGCAGGTGGAATATGTGTGCGCAACCCTTCGCGACGAGCTGAGGACACGATAGTCTTCGCCACAAAACACACACGTGAGCCGGCAGCACAGTGCAGGCAGAGATCACCGGGACCAACGAAAAAAATTCTCAGTGCTCTCAGTGGTCTCAGTGGCAAAATCCGAATTTCTCATGAACGTCGGACACTTTCCTCCCCCTAAACGCCGCGGCTTGCTGATTCACGGTGGCCTCATCCTTGCGCTGGCCGTGATTTCGATCATCGGCTTCGTCAATCTCACGCGCGCGCCGGTCGGCCCGGCTTTCCTGACCGATCTGTTGATCGGCCTGTTCGCGGTCGCGCCGATCCCCTACCTGATCTACCGCGCCTATGCGCTGGTGCGAGCGGACTACCATCTCGACCGCGACAGTCTCGGCCTCAACTGGGGTCTGCGCGTGGAAAACATCCCGCTCAACGACATCGAGTGGATCCGCTCAGCCTCGGACCTCTCCTATCCGCTCTCGCTGCCGGCTTTTCGCCTACCCGGCGGAGTACTCGGCCTGCGCCGTCACCCGGACCTCGGACTGGTCGAGTTCATCGCCGCCGATAGCCGCAACCTGCTCATCGTGGCCACCGCCAAACGGGTCTTCGTCATCTCGCCGCAGGACCCGTCCGGGCTGAGCCAGGCATTCGCGCGGTCCACCGAGATGGGCAGCCTGATCCCAAGCAAGGCCAAATCGGTCTACCCTTCTTTCGTGATCACGCAGGCCTGGGAGCACAACGCCGTCCGTTATTTTTGGCTGAGCTCGCTGTTCCTGAATATCGGATTGTTCGTGTGGGTCAGCCTGCTCATCCCGCGGCTGGCACAGATCACGCTGAACTTGCAGAACAGCCAGGGCCCGATCGAGGCGGTGCCGTCCACGCAGCTCATCCTGCTGCCGCTGGCCAGCACGTTTCTTGCGGCCGGCGGCTGGCTGGCTGGCCTGTACTTTTTTCGCTGGGAAAAGGAACGCGCGCTGGCCTTCATCGTGTGGGCCACCGGCGCGCTGACCAGTCTGGCGTTCATCATCGCGGTGTTCTTTATCATAAATACACCAGTTTGAAATGTTGAAGCCGAATCGGCGCGCAATCCGATGAGCACACAATTCAGCCTCGGGTTTGCCCTCGGAATCACGATCGCGTTTCTGGCGTATCGCACGCACAGCCTGAACCGTAGCGGCGCGTTGGCCGCAGCCTTCCTGGGCACCATCGTCTTCGGAATCGGCGGTTGGCAATGGGCGGTGGTCCTGCTCACGTTCTTTATTTCCTCTTCCATCCTGACAAGGGCGTTCAGCCGCCGAAAACGCGGCCTGGACGAGAAGTATGCCAAGAGCGGGGAACGCGACGCCGCCCAGGTCTTCAGCAACGGCGGCTTGCCGGCGCTCTTCGCGGCACTGCACGGTTTCTTTCCTAACGCAGCCTGGACGTGGATCGGATTTGCCGCGGCGCTGGCCGCGGTCAATGCGGACACATGGGCGACGGAGCTGGGGGTGCTGAATGCCACTCCCCCCAGAATGATCACCGACCTGAGAAAGCGCGTCGAACGCGGGACCTCGGGCGGGGTCTCGCTGCTCGGCACGCTCGCGTCCCTGGCCGGTTCCGCGCTGATCGCGATCCTCGCTACGCTCCTTTCTCCCTACCCCTATCCCCTTTCCCCTTTTTTCGTTCTTGGGCTGATCGTGTTAGCTGGATCATTCGGCTCTCTTTTCGACTCTCTGCTCGGCGCCACCGTCCAAGCCATGTATATTTGCCCGAAGGATCAGAAGGAGACCGAGAAACATCCGCTGCATACCTGCGGCGCGCAGACCATCCACCTGCGCGGTTGGAGGTGGCTGAACAACGACTGGGTCAATCTGGCCAGCGCCGCCTTCGCCGCCGCGCTTGCGCTCGGTTTTGTACTCGCTTGACCAGCGTGCTATACTATTTTTGATCGCTTTCTCTCGAACGAGGGGCACAGGAGAATCACATGGCGCTTCGAATCGATCCTGAAAAGAACGAGGTCCGCGCCCTGCAGCAGGTCACGGACTGGCGCGGCAAGCGCGTCCTGGAAGTGGGCTGCGGCGACGGCCGGCTGACGCAGCGGCTGGCGCGGTTGGGCGCCCACGTCGAGGCGATCGACCCGGACGCAGAGCGCATCCGCGAGGCCCGGAAGAACATGCCGAAAGGACTACGAGCGCGCGTCCACTATTCGGTGGGAAACGCGTCAAAACTGAAATATCGGAATGGCTCGTTCGACCTGGTCGTCTTCTCCTGGGTGCTCTGATGCATCGTACATAAGGGCATGGTTCATGCCCTTCACGAAGCACAGCGGGTGCTTCAACCCGGCGGTCTGCTGATCGATCTGCGTCCGGCACCGGTCCATCGTCATATCGGCATTTCCAACAACGGCTCCTATCGTGAGTTGGGCGTGATGCGCGAGAACCTGGGCGATGACTGGGCCGCCAACCGCGCCGTGCAGCATGTCGTTGCGGAGGGACTGTTCAAGCCGGCCTGGCGCAGCAGGATCGAATGCGATCGTGTGATCGACACCTACAAGGAATTCCAGGTCTGGCTTGCGGAATTTGTCGAGCTCGGCCGCATGCCTTCGCACGACCGGCTGGCGAAACGAGTCGAGAATGCCCTGGCGGCCGCGCGGGGTAAGAAAAAGATCGTGATCCGGGCGCCGCTGATCTTAAGAGTGCTGGAGAAACTAGGCTAGGCCTTTGTAGCCATAAGCTCCGTAGACGTGTCGCTGCATACCAGGGCCGCTATACTTATTCGAACTTTCGCTCGCAGCCGCCCAAACGCTAATAATTTTGGGGCATTATGTGGCCCGCACGCAGGATATTAATGGCTCCGCATAAACACTAGTTGGGCCGCTCGGGCAGAATCGTGTGCAGCGCTTTGATAGCCGGCGGCTGTGGGCAAGCGCCGGCTATCAGCATTGCCGCAACCGGAGCTCGAGTTCAGCAACACAAATCCTATTGCTGGGTTCGCAGCAACGCGATCTGCACAGTTTTGGTGCCGTCCTCCTCGATTGTTATGCTGACCCACAACGTCTCGCCATCTTTCTCGAACTCTAGCCAGGCGGAAGTATCTTCGACGATCGGTTCGCCTGTCGCCTGCCAGCCCAAATTCGGTAGTTCCTGCTGATAGAACGCGGCCGCGTCCTGAACGCCGGAGGCCGTCGTATACATCAGCACTCCCAAATCGCTAACCACATTGGAGGCATCTCCCAATCGCGGCGCGTCAACCAAACCAGGTGGACAATCTGCTGGCAACTGGATATTTAGTGGATCACCGACGCCGCTCAACTCATAATCTTCAGTCAGCGTGCCCTCGATGCCTTCTCCAAAATAATCCGACCTGCCATTGGAGGTCAAGACATATTTCACGACGTAGCCTCCATCCGAGGCAATCCACAGCTCGCCAGTCGAGTCCGCCAGGTCTCGCAGGGCCACAGCATGCTCGTCGAACGTGTAATGATTGGAAGCCACGCCGTTGATCGTTTCGGCGCCAGCTTCGTCCGCGCCGACGACAAAGCTCAAGAACCCGGCAGGCTCAAACCGGTCGCTCAGCGAGTCACCTTCCTGGATCAGCCCAGCGAGGCAGGTATTATCACCCTGCCAACTATAGCTGGCACCATCGCGCTCGGCCGCGTACATCGAATCGAGATCTGAAAGATCCCCAGCCTTATCCAGACTCAATTCACGAGTCTGCGGATCGTTGCTAGCAAGCATGACGTAGGTCTTGGTCCAGTGTTGCGCTGTGCCGTACTTCGTGCCGTCAAAGGACAGTGTCAGCGTGGCCGTGTAGCTGGGCAAATCAGAAAGACCTACTCTTGGATCCGCGAGAACGAATGGCCCGGCGCCGAAGGATTCGATCTGGATGGTCGCCTGCTCCTGCGGACCGCGCACTAGCGACACGCAGGCACAGGCGGCCAGCACGAGCAGGGATAAGACGCGCGGGGCAAGTTGCTGTACTACAGAATCGCTGTGCATCGGAGACTCCTCATCATTTGATCGGCTGCGCGGAGATGCTCAGCGAGCAGTTGCCATCGTACCAACAAGTGTAGGGATACGCGCGGTGGGATCGCCCTTGGCCAGGATGAGTTGACTGCAAAATAGGGATGATTTCAGACGCATCTACCGTCGCCAAGTCCCCGCCGACCACAGAGCCACAAGTGATGTCATCGTTATATTCAGTGCTGGGGGTATAATCGAAGTTGAGCTCCAGAAGACCAGCTTCGGAAACGTGGCCCTTGATATTCACGCCAATGGGGGAGAAGGTTGCACTGGCAGCGCAACCAGGAACGACCTTAACGGTGTCAAAGTTAAGAGTTCCCGAGCCACTTAACTCATTGCCTTCGCCGGAGATCGTCGCGGAC
>DASXQN010000215.1:0-4857 GCA_036507155.1 Anaerolineales bacterium | reverse complement strand
TCCTGATGTTCTGGCCTTCGATGTATCCCAGATTGCGGAGACCCTTGCGGAGGGCTAGGGCGGGCCCGTCGTTAGGACCAACGGTCACCATCAGGACACCCACAACCGGAATCTGGTTCGGCTGCTGCGCCCACGCGGCAGCACTGAGCAACAGGGCAATTCCTACGGTCAGGAAAGATCGGCTGTTCATGGCGCCATCCCTACTGGATCACCTCGTCCGCCCTTCCCTCAATCGGGGAGGACTCGCAGCCTTCCCTCGCGCGCGACGACACGGAAATCATCGTCAAACGCCAGAATATCCCCGCCGTGGCGCTCTGCACAGGCAACCACAAAGGCGTCGGCGAGCCCAAGCGGCAAGTCGGCATATCGTTCGACAAGCTCAGCCACGCGCCCGAGATCCTCCTCGCCGCAGTCGAGCGTAAGATCCGCGGCAAGGCTTTCCAGGAATCGCAGCACTGCGGTCGCGCCAAGCCGCGCCTCGATCAGGTAACCGATCTCGGCCAGAATTCCGGCGGGAACCAGATGCGGTCCCCGGTCTATGAGGAACGCCGCCTTGGCCCGGGCGTGCTGTGGGTCGCGACGGTTGGCAAGCGCGAATAGCGCGGAGGTATCCAGCGTGATCATTTCTTGCGGGGACGCTGCCAGTTTTTGCGCAACCAGGCTTCGGAGGTCCGTCCCGTCACGACGGTATCTGCGCCCGCGCCGATGAACGCGAACTTGGGTTTCTCCAGATTCGCCAGGTATTCAGTCAGCGCGTCGTTGACCAGTTGTGTCTGGCTCCTGCCGAGTCGCTTCGCCGCCTGGGCAAGCTGGCGTTTGGTCTGCACCGACAGATACAGACTGGTACGTTCAGTGGTCATGGCCGGCTTTCACGAATCAATGTAACATATACTCTAGCATATATGCCAGTTCGAATTCCCTCCCCTGCTCGCGGGGGCGGGCGAGGGTGGGGGTCATCGAATCACCTCATCCGCCCTAAGCAGTATTGACTGAGGAATGGTTATGCCGAGTGCCTTGGCGGTCTTCAGGTTGACCACCAGCTCAAACTTGGTCGGCTGTTCGATCGGCAGGTCGGCGGGTTTTGCGCCCTTCAGGATCTTGTCGACGTACTCCGCCGCGCGACGGAACATCACAGCCAAATCGGGTCCGTACGCCATCAGCCCACCTGCGTCCACGAAATCGCGCACGTAGTAGATAGTCGGGAGCCGGTATTTGCCGGCGAGGAACGTAAGTTGGCTCCGGTGTTCCGAGAACATGGGATCGGGGAGCACCAGGACCGCTTGAGCCTTTTGTGCCCCCTGCTCAAAGGCACGACCGATTGCACCCGGCTCGCGTACCTCGATGAGCCGAAGCTTTACACTCCGCGCGCGCGCGATGGCCTGGAGCTCTTTCGCCAAGTCTCGGGCTATTGGGTTGTCCGGCCTCTCAAACACGGCGACGGTAGAAAGCCGCGGGACCGTTTCCTGCAGCAGTTCCAACCACTTGCCAACCATACCATCGCCCCACCCAGTCGACAGCCCGGTCAGGTTACTGCCCGGCCGGGCCAGGGTGGCAACGAGCCCGGAACGGACGGGGTCGGCGACTGCCGCGACGACAATGGGTGTCATGTTGGTGGCATTCTTGGCAGCGATGGCGGCCTGCGTCGTATAGGTAACCAGAACGTCGACCTTGCGTCCAAGTACATCGGCCATGAGCGCGGGTAGCCTATCGTATCGGCCTTCCGCCCAGCGCTCTTCGATTACGAGGTTCTGGCCTTCGATCCAGCCCAGTTCGCGAAGGCGCTCCCGGAATTGGGCGACGGCGCGCACGGCGGTGGAAGGCGATGACAGGCCGACAAAACCCACCCTAACAACCTTCTGTGCGGGCTCCGCATCGGATGACAGTGGAGAGCCGAGCACGGCGATCACAGACGCAAAACTCAACGCAAAAGCAAGCAGGTAATGGCGTCTCCTCATCGAATCACCTCATCCGCCCTGAGCAGGATCGACTGCGGAATCGTGATGCCGAGTGCCTTCGCGGTCTTCAGATTGACGACGAGCTCGAATTTTGTCGGCTGCTCGATCGGCAGATCACCGGGCTTGGCGCCTCTGAGGATTCTGTCTACGTATCCGGCCGCACGGCGGAACATATCCGCATGACTAGGGCCGTACGACATCAGTCCTCCGTCATGCACGAACTCGCTCCCTCCGTAGACTGCGGACAGGCGATTCCTGGCAGCAAATTTCACAATTCGCGCAGAGTTGGCGCGGAATACGGGATCCTCGAACACGAATATGGAATCGACGTGACTCTTCTTCACTTCGGAGAGAGCTTGGTCAAGCCCTTCTGGGCTGGCAACTTTGACGACCTCTACTTGGAACTTGATCAGCGGCGCGGCAGCCTTGATCTTTTCGATCATGCGTGCGTAGGTCGGATTTGAAGTGCTCCAAAGCACGGCGACGCGCGAAATACGTGGTACGGTCTCCTTCAGGATCTCGAGTCGCTTGATTGCGAGCTCATCGTTCATGAGCGTCAGGCCGGTGATGTTTCCGCCGGGATGTGCAAGGCTCGCCACAATCCCGCTTGCCACCGGATCGGCGCTGGACGCGATGACGATCGGGATCGTGTTGGTCGCGCGTTTTGCTGCCATTGCGCCAGGGGTGGCCGAAGTCACGATGATATCCACGTTCATCCGCACCAATTCGTCGGCAAGCGCGGGTACCTCGTCGTAGTGCCCCGATGCCCATCGCGGCTCAATTACGATGTTCTTCCCCTCTATATAACCAAGGTCACGCAGCCCTTCCCGAAATGCATCGAGAAGAAAATCGGGCGCGTCAGGCCGCAAAAAGCCGATGTGAAACACCTTAGTCGCCTGCTCGCCTTTCGACAATGTCGGACTTAGCGCGACAAGTGCCAGCAGCAGAATCCCGAGTGCCCGACGCGTCACCGTATCACCTCTTCCACTCGCACCCCCTCCCATTCGCTCCCCCGCAGGCATCGTGGACTCAGGCGAGAGGCGAATCCGGTGCGACGATCATCCGGTGGTTTTACCTGGTAAGACGTTTGTTCTATAATGACGTCGCAAGCCGAATATGGACACAGCGAGGGCCCAATGACCACAACCGTTTCCTCCAAAGGACAGGCAGTTATTCCCAAGAACGTTCGCAAGGCGCTCGGGATCGTGCCGGGTGTTCGTATCAATTTTGTCGTCGAGGGAGATACGGCCCGGATCGTACCGGTTCGCACCGGTGCACCCGCTCGCGTCGAGGATGGCTTCGGGATGCTCAAGTATAAAGGCGCCCCCGTATCCGTCGAAGACATGGACGTCTCTCGCGTCCTGGCCAGGAAATCTCGAAAATGATCGCGTTGGACACCAACGTTCTGGCGCGCTTCTACGTCGAAGATGAGCGTGACCGGCAAGCCGCCAAACAGCGGAAGATCGCTCTGCGCATTATGCAGCGGAGCCCGTCGCTTTACGTGCCGCGCACCGTGGTGCTCGAGCTGGAGTGGGTCATGCGGGGTCTTTACGGATTCGAGGCGGGTCCGATCGCCGAGGCATTCGAGCATCTGCTCGGGCTTTCCAATGTTGCGGTCGAGGACCGCGATCTTGTACAGGCAGCTCTGGGACAAATGCGGCGTGGTCTGGACTTTGCAGATGCGCTCCACCTTGCCGCGAGCCACCGCTGCAGCGAGATGGTCACTTTCGATGCCCGGCGCTTTGCCAAGCGCTCGAACCGTCTGGGGCTCAAGCCCCGCTGCTCGGTTCCAATGCGGTAGGCGGGCGCGCCGCATCACCGTATCACCTCATCCGCCCGGAGCAGGATCGACTGCGGGATCGTGAGCCCCAGTGCCTTTGCGGTCTTCAGATTAACGACGAGCTCGAATTTTGTCGGTTGTTCGATCGGCAGATCGCCGGGTTTGGCGCCTTTGAGGATCTTGTCGACGTACTCCGCCGCGCGCTGAAGGATCCGACTCATATCCACTCCGTAAGACATAAGTCCTCCGTCGTCGACGAAATCACGCATGACATACATTCCCGGCAGGCGCTGCTTCGCAGCAAGCTCTACGACTTCGCGACGGTGGTTGGTGGTAATCGGATCCGGAACGACCATGATCGCCTGCGCGTGCTGTCGAGCCTGCCGCAAGACCTGACCAAGTTCTTCTCGCTTCATGATATGCAAGAACAAGATCTTCACGCCTACAGCGGGAGCAACCGCCGACAACTGGCTCTCCCAAAGCCGGCTCAGCGGGCTTTGCGGATTGGAGACCACTGCGACGGTAGTCAGATTTGGCACCGTTTCCTGCATCAGCCCGAGCAACTTGCCGGGAAGCCCTTCCTCGTATTGCAAGGACATGCCCGTCATGTTGCCTCCCGGCCGCGCCAGGCTTGCAGCCAATCCGTTGCCAACCGGATCCCCCATTCCCATGCTGACCACCGGGATTGTCTTGTTGGCGCGCACGGCGGCCACGACCGCGGGCGTTCCTCCGGCAACGACGACGTCCACGCCTCGCTCGACCAAGTCCGCCATGATCCCGGGCAGCCGATCGGTACGTCCCTCTACCCAGCGGCGCTCAACCACGAGGTTCTGGCCTTCGACCCAGCCCAGTTCCCTCATGCGCTGCCAAAACGCCCTTATGGCTCCTATGTCTGTCGCCGAAGATTCAGGACTGACGAAACCGATGCGCGCGACCTTCTCGGCCGCGTCCGTGTCAGACAGTAGTAAGGAGAGCGCGACCGCACACACGGCGAGCCGCGCAACGAAACTTGACGGCATGTCGGAACAAAATGCACGCACAGTTCTCCTCCCCTCGTTGGACGAACAGATGCGAGCCAAGAAAACTATCTGAAACAACTATGGACGACGAGCTGGCAGCCCG
>DASXQN010000214.1:0-3708 GCA_036507155.1 Anaerolineales bacterium | reverse complement strand
CTGCTAGGCATGTGAATGCTTCGTGCGGCAGTCGCGACTGCCGCACGAAGCATTCACATGCCTAGCAGCAACCGCCGCCACCACCGCAGCAGTCACCGCCGCAACAACCATCGTCGCAGTTGGAGATCACGGTCAGGTCCGTCATGACATTTCACCTCCTTCCTTATTGCGAAGTGCGCAGCCTCGGCTGCGGTCGAAACGGCGAGCGCTCGCCACCGCGGCGTGAGCATCCGCTCTTACCATCACATAGACAATCATCTATGTAATGTGCCAAAAAAACGGGACGTGGTCCATGGCCATGGATGCGCCCCGATCAGGCCTTGATGTGCTTCGTCAGGCTTTCGGCCGCGATCGTCTGCGGCGCGAACTTGATCATCAGCTGGCCGCAGCAAGCGACGACGCGGTCCTGGTTAAGCGAGTAGAAGGTCTGCTTGCCTTCTTCGCGCACGTTGACCAGGCCGGCTTCGCGCAAAATCGCCAGGTGGTGCGAGACGGTCGGTTGGGTGACGTCCAGTTTGTCGACGATCTCGCCCACGGAACACCACTCGCAGCAGCAGCAATTCATGATCTTCTGGCGCGTTTCATCGGCGAGCGCTTTGGCAAACAGGACCGGATCGATCTTTATCATATTGACAACCTTCTATTTGAGATTATATCGAAGTTTGTCTATTTGTCAAGAGCCCCAGATCCGCTCGAGGCTGACTCGCTCGGGCTCGATGATGAATTCCCAACGGCCCAGGCTGCCAAGATCATACACGACGCGCAGCGACTCCGCTTCGCGCTCCACCTCCACCGCCTGGGCCGCGCGCACGGGGCCGAAGGTGATAAGCTCGGGGTCCCATTCGCCTTGCTCCTGCGGATCGTACCCCTCGGGCGGTTCATACAGGCGCTGGATCTGGGTCTCGCCAAGCAGCAGCCGCAGAATCGCTTCAGGCGCGTCCATGGTCCACAATAGCGAGCCGACGGCTTGTTCTTCAATAGCCTGCACGCGCTCCTCTTCGGTCAGTTCCCATTGAACGGGGGACCAGATCGGCGGCTGGTTATCGACGTTAAGTGTTTGCGGATCGATGACGGATGGCATGATATCTCCAGTAATCAGTAACCAGTAATCAGTATCCAGTAATCAGTAACGAATGTGTCGTTGGTGAAGTGGATCAGGTATCCTGCCGAAGATAGTGGGTGTGGAGATGTTATGATTATAAGGCAGGAGCATGGATATGCCCGTTGTTGGCGCCTCGAAACGAATCATTGATACCGTGCTGAACTGGGAAATGGTCGAAGCTCACCCGCACCGCTTTGGCGGGACGGAGCTCGTCGTCGGCCGCCGCGAGATCGGCCACATTCACGGGGACGGATTGGTGGATATCCCTTTCCCAAGGAAAGTGCGGGATGAGATTGTCGCGGCGGGTGAAGCACAGCCGCATCATGTTTTGCCCGAGAGCGGCTGGGTCAGCTTTTATTTGCGTGAGGAAGGGGATGTGGAGCGTGCGATAGCTCTTCTTAAACGGTCCTATAACCTGGCTATGCAGCAAAAAAGCAGGACGTCTGCAAGCGATTCCTAATCTAGCTTAAGATTTCCCTGCGCATCAAATTCAAAAAACGGGTTGAAGGCCACCTCCCAGCAGAAGTCGTCCGGGTCGGCGAAGTACGAACTATACCCGCCCCAGAACGCCTTTTGCGGCGGCTTGATGATCCTCACGCCCTTGGACTTCAAGTCGGCGATGATCTCATCCACGGCGGCTTCGCTGGCCGCGTTGTACGCCAACGTCACACCAGAAAATCCAGACCCCTCGGGCAGCGTGAGCGCATCTTTCGCCAACTTCTCACGGGGATAGATGGCAAAGACGACCCCGCCTGCCTGAAAGAATGCCACGTCATCCTGGCTGGCGGCAGCGGCCCTCCAGCCGAGTGTTTCTGCGTAAAACTTGCGGGAGCGCTCGAAGTCCCGCACACCCAACGTGATGAGGTGCAGATGTTGATTCATGTTGATTCTCCTTTAGGTACATAGGTGCGTCGCTCCTTATCAATGCACAATATTGATCACCTATAGAGGAGCGACGCACCTCATTCAATATCCCAGGGCGCGATACCGCGGCCGCCATCCCCGCGCAAGGAACCGCGGATGAGCTCGGCCAGGTCCGGCAGGACCTCGGCAGTTGCAGCCAACAGGCCAAAACAGCCGGCGAGCATCATATCCCCGAAGGGAACTGCGTAATACGGCCGCAGGAATTTACGATTTACGATTTTGGATTTTGGATTGGGAGTGCTCTGTGGTCGATCGTCCATGGTCCTGAACATCGAGCGACGCGGGCCGGTGACCACGATGTCAAATTCTTCCCTGCCGAATTCGAACGGGGTGTGGTCATAGATCAACGCGCCGTGGCCCATGCTGTTGAAGACGTCTTCATGCCGGAGCGAACCGTCTGCGAGCGCATACAGCAGCGACTCGAGCTTCGGCAAGTCGATCTCGCCAGTATGATGTTCGAAGACGCCTTCGACGCCTGTCGGACCGAGTCGGAAGGCCAGCGTGTGGAAATTCCCCACGTTGACGATGATCTTCCGGGCGCGGCGGGCCACGGCGGGATCGAAGCCGGCGCCCAGGATCGCGGCCGGCGCGGTATCCATCACAACCAGCGGACAATCGAGCTCGCCGGCGGAATCCGCCACGGCTCGCAGCCGGGTCATGATGGCGGGAATGTCATGGGATACATAAGCGAACGAGGCAAGAGATTTCGCACCCTTAATGCGCCCGTCCAGATAATCGAAACGGAATTGACGGTCCGAGACGCCTGCCGGTGCGCTGCCGTGATCGAAGACGGCCACCGCGATGGCGGCCAGGTCGTCCAGGGTAACGCCGAAGTGAGAGAACGCGGCTCGCAGCGCGGGCAGGTCCAGGTCCCGCAGCTCGATGCGCTCGACCGAGTCCGGGAGCGCGGCAACCTCGTCCGCGGCGATGACTTTGATGCCGGCGGCTTCCACTTTGTCCAATTCGTCATTGAGCGTCGTGGCCGCCTCAGGCGTGGCATACACCGGAAGCCCCGCGCTTGCGTGCGCTTCGGCCGCCCAGGCGGATGGGCCGCCGCCCATTTGATGTCCGGTCAACAAGATGGGTTTCCGCGCGCGCGTGGCGGCCTGGATGCGGCGATGGACGATCATGGTGGGGGAGGGCAGCACCAGCTTGAAGCCGTTTTCTAGGTTGAGGCGCGAGTCGTAGAGGAAGATGTCCTGTGTGCCCGTACCGATGTCTATGGTTAAGATCTTCATCGGGATTGGGACGGCAGTTCAACTGCCGTCATAACATGCGATCAAGATGGCTTAAACTTTGATCCCGAGCCAGATACGGATCAAGTATCCGATGACGAACGAGAAGGCTGCCACGCCGAACGACAGTCCGGCCATCTCAAGGAAGCGGGGCCGGAAGGGTTCGTCCTTGGAGACCGAAATGTAATAGTTAAAGGCCGCAATAATGATGAGCGCCGTTACCAACGCCCAGGCGAGATCGAAGTAATAGCTTTCGAAGATCAGATAAGGCAGGATCAACAAGCCCACCGTCATGATATAGGCAATGCCGGTGTAGATCGCAGCGCGGCCTGGGCGCTTGCCCGCATCTTCGGAACGCGTGGACAGATACTCGGAAGCCGCCATGGACATGGCCGCCGCGATGCCCGTGATCAGCCCGGAGAGCGCGATCAACTTCGTGTTTTGCAG
>DASXQN010000213.1:0-2416 GCA_036507155.1 Anaerolineales bacterium | reverse complement strand
AGGCCAAGCCTTGCCATGACGGGGGAGAGGCGGCCGCCCGCGACGCCGTCAGTGGTGCAGGATCTGGCTGAGGAACAGCTTGGTGCGGTCCGATTTCGGGTGGTTGAAGAATTCTTCGGGCGTGTTCTGCTCGATGATCTCGCCGCGGTCCATGAAGATGACGCGGTTGGCGACGGTGCGGGCGAAGCCCATTTCGTGCGTCACGCACAGCATGGTCATGCCGGAACGCGCCAGCTCGATCATCACCTCCAGCACCTCCTTGATCATCTCGGGATCGAGCGCGGAGGTCGGCTCGTCGAACAGCATCACCTTGGGATTCATGCAGAGCGAGCGCGCGATCGCCACGCGCTGCTGCTGGCCGCCGGAAAGCTGGCCGGGGAATTTCTTCGCCTGTTCCGGAATCTTCACGCGCTCGAGGTAGTGCATCGCCGCGTCTTCCGCTTCCCTCTTCGGCATCTTGCGCACCCAGATCGGGGCGAGGGTCAGGTTGTCGAGCACGGTCAGATGCGGGAACAGGTTGAAATGCTGGAACACCATGCCGACTTCGCGCCGCACCTGCTCGATGTTCTTGAGGTCATGGCTGAGCTCCACGCCTTCGACCACGATCTTGCCGCGTTGATGCTCCTCGAGGCGGTTGATGCAGCGGATCATGGTCGACTTGCCGGAGCCGGACGGGCCGCACACCACGATGCGCTCGCCGCGATAGATCGTGAGGTCGATGTCCTTGAGGACGTGAAACTGGCCGTACCATTTGTTGACCCCGATCAACTCGACCATCACGTCCGAGCCGACCTGCATCTGGTCGGGCGCGTTGCTCTTGGCTGCGGTTTGAGCGGTCATGCGGTTTCCCCTCTCTCTAGCGCTTCTTGTGCCCAGTGTGCAGCTTGCGCTCCAGATACATGCTGTAGCGCGACATGGCGAAACAGCAGAGGAAATAGATCAGGGCGCAGAAAACGTAGCCCTCCATTTCCGTGCCGATCCATTTGCTGTCGCGCGACCCGGCGCGGACGATATGGAGAAAGTCGTAGAGCCCGACGATGGCGACCGACGTCGTATCCTGGGCCAGGCTGATGAAGTTGTTGACGATGCCGGGGATGGCAATGCGCAACGCCTGCGGCATGATGATGAAGCGGGTCATCTGCCAATAGCCGAGCCCGAGCGCCATCGCGCCCTCGTACTGCCCCTTCGGCAGAGCCTGCAGGCCGCCGCGCACGACCTCCGCCATGTAGGCCGCGGCGAACAGCGTCACACCCAGCAGGATCCGCAGCAGGATGTCCAGGCTAATGCCCTGCGGCAGGAACAACGGCAGCAGGACGTTCGCCATGAAGAGGATGCTGATCAGCGGCACGCCGCGCGCGAACTCGATAAAGATCACACTCAGCGTATGCACGACTGGCAGCTTCGATCGTCGTCCCAGCGCCAGCAGGATGCCGAGCGGCAGCGAGAATACGATGCCGACGCTGCTGATGATGACGGTCAGCATGAAACCGCCCCACAGCCGGGTCTCCACCGGCTCCAGCCCGAGGCCGCCGAGCAGCAGCCAGAAGGAAAGGATCGGGAAAGCCGCGAAGAAGAACCAGCCCACCAGCCTCTTGTTCTTCACGCGCTCCGACAGCAGGCCATAGATCGAGACGGCCAGCATGATCAGCACGACGTCGACCCGCCAGCGCTCGGGTTCGGGGTAGAAGCCGTAAAAGAACTGCGGCAGTCGCGCGCGCACGAAAATCCAGCAGGCGCCGGCATTGGCGCTGCAATCCGAAAACTGCGCGGTACGCGTGCCATCCAGCGCTTCGGGCGGATAGCTCCAGGTGGCGTCGAGGATCGCCCAGTTCAGGAACGGCGGGACAATCAGGTAGACCAGGATCAGCGCCAGGACGGTCAGCAGCGTGTCAAACCAGGTTGCGAACAGATTGTGGCGCATCCAGCCGATGATTCCGGTCTCGGTCACCGGCGGCGGCAGGTTTGGCCGCGTGCCGGGTTCCATGGTGGACATCGGAATGTCGCTCATCGCGGCCTCCTCATCTTTCCACCAAAGCGACGCGCTTGTTGAACCAGTTCATCACCAGCGAAATCGACAAGCTGACCGTCAGATAGAACAGCATCAGGATGGTCACGCATTCGACCGCGCGGCCGGTCTGGTTCTGCGAGGTGCTGATGACCGAGAACAGATCCGGATACCCGATGAAACCGGCCAGCGTGGAATTCTTCACCACGTTGAGATACTGGCTGATCATCGGCGGCATGACGATGCGCAGCGCCTGGGGGATGATGACCAGGCGCAGATTCACCCGTGGCCGCAGCCCGAGAGCATAGGCGGCTTCGGTCTGGCCGTGGCTGATCGCGACAATGCCGCCTCGTATGATCTCGGCGATGAAGGCCGCGGAGTTCACCGCCAATCCCAGGATCAGCGCCACCA
>DASXQN010000212.1:0-10777 GCA_036507155.1 Anaerolineales bacterium | reverse complement strand
ACCAAGGGTGGCAAGAGCCACTTGCGCCGCCGTACCGCCAAGCGCACCAAGGCGCTGTTGAGCGAGATGATCCCGGTGAATGGCCGCTCGATCATCAAGCGCGTCAAGCGCCTGAATCCAAACATGGAAAAGTAGGGACGGGGTCCTCCCGTCCAGCGGCGGGGTGTTCCCGTCATGGGGCGGGGTCCTCCAGCTCGTACGAATCGGTTCAAGTTTTTTATTTGCGGCTTTCGGGTGTATGCAACTGGCGAATCCTGAGCCTGTCGAAGGACGCCGACGCCCGCGGGTTTGCAGGAGGTAGGAAATGGCACGTGTAAAGGGAGGTCCGCAAGGACATCTGCGTCACAAGAAAATTCTGAAGATCACCAAGGGCCAGCGCGGCGCAAAACATTTGCTTTTCAAGCGCGCCAACGAAGCCATGCTCAAAAGCCTTTGGTACGCGACCCGCGACCGCCGTGTGCGCAAGCGCGACCTGCGCAAGTTGTGGATCGCCCGCATCAACGCCGCCGCCCGCTTGAACGGCACCACGTACAGCCGGCTGGTGGCAGCGCTGAAGAAAGCCGATATCACGCTCAATCGCAAGATGCTGGCCGATATCGCCGTGCGCGACCCGCAAACCTTCGCTGCCGTCGTGGCGAAGACCAAATAACAAAAGCTTGCTCAACCGCAAGGGCACAGTAGGGGCAGGGTAATCCTGCCAGCTGTGCCCTTGTTTTGTTTATGGGAGTAAAATGTTTGCATGAACACCGTTGTGACCGAACGCATTTTGCCGACGGGTCAGACGGTGCAGATCGTGCAGGGTGACTTGACGATCGAGCCCGCCGATGCGCTCGTCAATGCGGCCAATCCGCAATTGAGACATGGCGGCGGTGTGGCGGCCGCCATGGTCAAACGCGGCGGGGAGATCATCCAGATCGAAAGCGACGAGTGGGTCCGGCAACATGGACCCGTCACCCACTCGCAGCCCGCGCGGACCTCGGCCGGGTTGCTGCCTGCGAAATACGTGATCCATGCGGTGGGGCCCGTCTGGGGCGAGGGCGGCGAGGATGCGAAATTGGCGGATGCGGTGGGCGGCGCCCTGCGCGCGGCTGATGGGCTGAGAATTCATTCGCTGGCAATGCCCGCTATCTCCACCGGCATCTTCGGTTTTCCAGTGGAACGCGCGGCGGGGATCATCCTTTCAACCATCGAGCAATACTTCAAAAATAAACAGGACTCCAGCCTGAAAATCGTGAAACTAGTCTTGTTCGACGAACCCACTGCAAAAGCATTTCTGGCTGTCATGGAGAAAGGTGATTAGGAATTAGGTCATTAGGACTCCGGTAATTAGGAGTCAGGTAATTCGGACTCACAAGCCCAATCCCTACGCCCTAATCCCTAATCCCTGATCCCTAATCCCTAATTACCTTCTTTTTCCTATGATTACATCCAGCCAAAATCAGAAGATCAAATCGGCGCGCGCTTTGTTTGGGCGCCCGAAGGAACGCCAGGAAGCCCGGGCGTTCATCGCCGAGGGTGTGCGATTGGTGGAGGAGGCAACCGCTGCGAATTGGCCGATGCAGACCTTGTTATACGACTCGAGCTTAAGCGCACGCGGGCGGGAAGTGATTCAGGCGCAAAAAGCAAATGGCATCGACGTGGAAGAGGTCACCCCTGCGTTATTGCAATCTCTTAGCGAAACAGAAACATCGCAAGGCATCCTTGCAATTCTCTCCCTTGCCGAGCTACCCATTCCGCAAACGCCGGATTTCATCGTGATTGCCGATCAGATCCGTGACCCCGGCAACCTGGGCACGCTGCTGCGAAGCGCTGCTGCGGCAGGCGCGCAGGCCGTGCTGCTGCCGCCCGAAACCACGGACGCGTTCGCGCCCAAGGTCGTGCGCGCCGGCATGGGAGCGCATTTCCGACTGCCGATCCGTCAGATGAATTGGGAGCAGATCGAGCAGCTAAGCAAATCAGGAAATCTACAGATCCTTCTGGCAGACATGGAGGGCCGATCCGTCTGGGAAACGGACCTGCGCAAGCCGCTGGCGTTGATCATCGGCGGAGAGGCGGAGGGTGCAAGTGGACCAGCCCGCAAATTAGCGAACGAGCATATAGGCATTCCCATGGCGAGAGACGCCGAGTCGCTCAATGCGGCCATGGCGGGATCGGTATTGATGTTTGAAATAACAAGACAACGATTGAACGAAGGCAAATGAAAATCCGTTCGATCACTTACTTCTGCGATCCCGGCTGGCCGCTGGACGAATCTCGGCTGCGGGCGGCCGGCGATTTCTTGTCGCGGGCGAAAGCCGCGTATGAAGCCGCGGGGTACGAGGTGCAGACGACGCGCCTGGCGACCATCCCCTTTCCCCGGCTGCTTAACGGAAAAGTGCAGGAGACCGCGCGCCTCGCACAGGAAATAGGCCGTGTCGCTGAACAGATGGGGGTTGGTTACGTCTCGCTCGGCCCTGCACTCCCGGACGCTCCCGACAGTTACGCGGTCATCCCGGAAGCGATCGTCGGCTCGCAAAACGTCTTCTTCGGCGGCGTGATGGCAGGCCCAGCCGCAATTCATGCGGCCGCGCTGCGCGCCTGCGCCGAGGTGATCGTCAAGTGCGCGCCGCTCGACCCGAACGGATTTGCCAATCTGCGCTTCGCCGCCCTTGCGAACGTACCCGCCGGCGCACCCTTCTTCCCCGCCGCGTATCACGATGGAGATATACCGGCCTTCGCGATCGCGACTGAGGCCGCGGACCTGGCGGTGCAGGCGTTCAGCGGATCAAAGACATTGGACCATGGGCGTCAGACGTTGATCTCTGAGATCGAGAAACACGGGAAGGCCCTTGCCTCGGTTGCGCAGACTCTTGCTCGAATATCGAATTCTCGAGGTGGCGACCATTCGATATTCGATATTCGATTCGGCGGAATCGATTTTTCGCTCGCCCCTTTTCCGGATGACGCGCACTCCCTTGGCATGGCGGTGGAGAAAATGGGCGTTCCGATGATCGGTCTCCACGGCTCGCTGACGGCGGCTGCATTCCTCACCGAAGCGGTCGACCGCGCGGATTTTCCCCATACCGGATTTAGCGGCTTCATGCAACCGGTGTTGGAAGACTCGATCCTCGCGGCCCGCGCAGCCGAAGGGACCTTGACCATCAAAGACCTCTTGCTCTACTCCGCGGTGTGCGGCACCGGGCTCGACACCGTTCCGCTGGCCGGCGAGACCACCGCCGCGCAGATCGCCGCGCTGCTGCTGGACCTATCGGCCATGGCCCTGCGACTGGACAAACCTCTGACGGCCAGGCTGATGCCGGTTCCGGGCAAACAAGCCGGCGAACCGACGACCTTCGATTTTGGGTTCTTCGCCAACAGTCGCGTCATGAAATTGGAAGCCGCGCCGCTGTCATTCCCGCTGGACGGGGAAGGCATTTTGCACATCCGGAAACGTTGAATCGGTTGACGGTTGACCGTTAGCGTTCTAGCGTTCCTCGCGCCAGTAGCTGCCTCCGCCGCCCTCGCGCTTCATCAGGCCGTAGCCGACGAGCTCCCTGCGCAGCGTGGCGGTATCTTCGTGATACGCTGCCAGGATCGCGTTAACCTGCTTCTCGCTATAGCGCTTGCCCCCTTTGAACGCTTTCACCACATGCCGCAGGATCGCCTCCAATTTCCTACGCTGGGCGGGGATGATTTTCAGGCTTCCGTCCTTGCGCGAAAAATCGGCGATGACCTTTCGATCATAGGCGTCCAGGTCCACGTCGGCGGCCGCGTCTTGCAGATCGCGAGTCGAAAACAGGCTGCGCGATTTGCTCTCGAGCGCGGCTTTATTCAGTCGGTATACGCTGTAATAGCTCTCGCTGCGCGCGCTCACCAGCCCGGCTCCGGAAAGCCGCGCCAGATGGTGCGAGACCGTGGCGGCCTTCAATCCCAGCAAGGCTGCCAGTTCCTCCACACTATAAGCCTGCCGCGCAAGCAAGCCAATGATCTTCAGGCGGTTGGAGTCCGCCAGCACTTTGAAAAAAGCCTCCAGCTCCTCACTCATCCATTTCCTCTCAGGATAAAACGGCACCGGACCGCGAAGAAAGGAAGGTCGCGAAGAATGGGCTTGAGAAAGCCGTGATTAAGCGCTTCTGAATAAAATCTCTTCGCGTCTTCGCGGTCCTCCACACATTTTACATCGCTCATTACACTCTCCAATAGCGTGAACCATCGCTCTCGCGCGCCATCAGACCCGCATCGATCAGGTCCCTACGCAGACCGGCGACGTCCACATGAAAGCGCCTCAGCACGGTGTTGACTTCCTTCTCGGTGTAATCCACGCCAGGCGTAAACGCCGCCACGAGATAGTGCAGGATGACCTTCAACCTGCCCGTCTGGAGCGGGATCTGCTTCAGCGAACCATCGGGATGCAGATATGCGACCAGGATCTTGCGGGCGCGCGCATCCAGATCCGGCGCGGGCACATACGCCTCGCGCGGCGCCGACAGCTGTTGCCGCGCCAGCGACTCGACCCGCTTCCCGTCCAGCTCGAAGCCGCCGTCAGCCTCCCGCACCGCCCCGGACAGGGTCAGTTGCTCGAGGTGGCGCGCCGCGTCGGAAGGGTGTATGCCCAGGCCCGCCGCGATGCGGGTCAGGCTGTGAGGCCCGCTGCTCAGCAAACCGATGATACGCAGGCGGTCGGCATCCGCCATGGCTTTCACAAAGTTGAGCATGTCCTGCTGCATCTCGTGGCTCCGTCCTACTATCTAATTAGATACTTGTCTAATTGGATTCTACCGTCCGGCGGCGATCTGTCAAGGTCGCGGACCAGCTCCTCACCTACGCGCGCGCCCCGAAGGTGCTGCGGGCGAATCGGTTATAATCCGTGCGTAAGAGCTGGTCCCATCCCCTGTCTTGGAGGCACTTGTGGATCTCTCGAAGCATGCTTTCTTTGAGGGAAAGATCGTCCCGCTGGCGGACGCAAAAATCAATATCGCAACGCACGGCTTCTTGTACGGCACTGCTGTATTCGGAGGCATGCGGGCCTACTGGAACGAAGAGCGAAAAAGCCTCTTCGTTTTTCGTCCCTGGGACCATTATCATCGTCTGCTGCATTCGGCGCACATGATGGCCATGCAGGTCAATTACGACGAGGAAAGTCTGATCGAGACCACCCTCGAGCTGCTGCGCGCCGACAACTGGAAGCAGGATGTGTACCTGCGGCCGACGTTTTACAAGTCCGACATGGGCATCGGCGTGAAATTGCACGACCTGAAGGATGAGTTCTGCATCTTCACCATGGCTTACGAAAAGTACATCAAGAACGACACCAACGCGCACGTGACCGTTTCGTCCTGGCGCCGCATCGACGATAACATGATCCCGGCGCGCGGCAAGGTTGCGGGCGCGTACGCAAACTCAGCCTTGATCAAGACGGATGCCAACCGGGCCGGCTTTGACGAGGCGGTCGTATTGGACCAGAACGGTCATGTCTCCGAGGGCTCGGCCATGAATATCTTCATGGTCCGGGATGATATCGTCTACACGCCGCCTGTAACGGATAACATCCTCGAAGGGCTGACGCGCCGCTCCGTCATGGAGGTCCTGCGCAAAGATATGGGCGTCGAGGTCGTTGAACGCTCGATCGACCGCACCGAGGTGGCCATCGCCGACGAGTTCTTCATGACCGGCACGGCTGCGCAGATCATGGCCGTCACGAAACTGGATCACCGCCCCATCGGCCGCGGTGTGATGGGACCGATTACCACCAAACTACGAGGTCTTTACGAGGATATCGTGCGCGGCAAGAATCCAAATTACGCGCATTGGAACGTGGCAGTCTAATGAAAAATCCGCCGCTCGAATAGAGCGGCGGATTTCTTTTTTGGTGTTTTATCGATTCTTCTTGAAACGCACCAGGACCAGGTTCTTTTTGCAGTCGTTGAACGTGTCGATGTAGATATTGTCCGAAAGCGGCAGTCCCGCCTGGTCGAGCAACTGCAGATACAGGCTGTCGTTGGACGATACCGGCACCGTGCCGAGCTGAAACTCGAAGCCCGATTTGCCGTAATCGGGGCTGACGCCGCTGACGGTCGTCAGGTTGACCGTTTTCCCGTTCAACATCCCGACCACCCGCACAACCATCCCCACGATCGGGCTGTTGTTCGAGTCTTCCACCGTCCCGCCGACGCCCAGCCAGTTACAGGCCGAGGCTTGCAGGTGCGGGATGATGATGCTCTCGATGGCATTGACCGTCGCGCCGAACGGCGCCTTGGGGGTGGAAGTCGGTTTGGGCGTGTCCGTGGGCGGGATCAGCGAGAAGAAAGTCGGCGAAGCCAGCGCGGTGAAGGTCGGCCGCGGGGTCTCTGTGATGGTCGGCTCGATGGTCGGGCTGGCGGTCCAGGTGGCTTCCAGCTGCAGCGGCGTGGGCGTGAAGGTGGCCGGCGCGAAGGGGTTGCCGGGCTGGGGCGGCAGCAGGTTCAGGCCTGAATTCGGATTGATGAAAATCAGCAAGAAATATCCGCCCACGCACACGGTCAGCAACACCATGAGAATCGAAAGCATATCCCAAAGTTGCAGCTTCGGACCGGGCCGTGCCGCAGGTTCATCCAGGCTGTAGTCGTATTTATCCATTGCCTCACTCCAAAGAGTGTTCGCCGGCTAGGGCGCCAGATTGATCTCGCTGTTCGCGCGTTCCTGATCGAGCCAGTCGCGCAGCGCCTGCGCTTGCAGCGTCAGGAGCGCGTCCGGTGAGAGCCGATGCTGCGGATCGCGCTCGAGGACCCGGATGATGTGAAAGCCGGCGGGCGTGGCGATCACGTCGCTGTATGCGCCGACCTGCAGATTGAACGCGGCCTCTTCGATGTTCTTATCGAGCAGGTATCCCCGCGGCACCCAGCCCAGCTCGCCGCGCGTCTCGGGGTCGAAGAATGGAGAGCCGGCCAATTCATCAAAATCTGCGCCGGCTTTCAATTGTTCGAGCACCCGTTGGGCATCGTCTTCATTATAGGCGAGAATTTGCTGGATGTGGACTTGCTCCGCTACGAGCGGCACATCCGCAACGATTTTGTCACGCATCCTGGCTGCTTCCGCGGAACGTTTTAGCGCGACCAGGAATTCTGCGTCAGTGTACGCGTGATCCGATTTCCATTGGGACAACGCGGCCTCGCCGCCGATCTCTGCGGCCAGCGCGTCCGCGCGGGACTGCAGCTCGGATTCTGACAATTCGAAACCGGCCCGCCGCGCGCCCTGCGCGAGCAGCACCTGTGCGACCAGGTCATCCAGAACGGTTTGCCGGGCGTCCGCATCGGTGACGGTCTTGCCCAGCGCGGTTTGCGCGTCCCGGTAACGATCCAGTTCCGCATCGAATTCGGCCTTCGTGATGTATTCGCCGTTGACGATCGCAGCCAGCGGCGGAGGCGTGGGAGTGGCCGGCACGGAGGTTGGAGTCGGCGCGGCCAACGTCGGTGTGGCGCGCGGCCCGAAGGGAGTGCTGCAGGCCGCGAGGCCGAGTGTCAAAACCAGCATCAGTTGTGTAAAAAGCATGCGGGGCTGGGAAAACATCGTCCGGATTATACCAATTACGCGGTAACAAAAAGTTAGTCCGGCAGTTGAACTGCCGGACTAACTATCGGATCCGGGGCTTTCGGTTGGCCTGCGTTCGACCTAGTAATCCATCCCGCCGGGAGGCATGGGCGGACCAGACTTTTCCTTCTCGGGCATGTCGGTGATCAACACGTCCGTGGTCAACATCATGGCCGCGATCGAAGCTGCATTCTCCAGCGCACCGCGCACGACCTTGACGGGATCGATCACGCCGCCCTTGATCATGTCGGTGTATTCACCGGTCAGCACGTTATAGCCGATGTTCTTGCCGGTGCCCTTTTCCTTCTCGTCCGCTTCCTTGGCCTTGCGGCGCACGGCGTCGATAATGACCGAGCCGTCCTGGCCGGCATTGGAGGCCAGCTTTCGGATGGGGGCTTCCAGGGCCTTCTTCACGATATTGATGCCGACGCGAATTTCCTCGTCTTCATCGTTGCTCTTGATAAGCTTGTCCAGCTTGGTCGCGGCATTGATGAGCGAGATCTCGCCGCCGGGCACGATGCCCTCTTCCACGGCCGCGCGGGCAGCGGACAGCGCATCCTCGACCCGGTGCTTCTTCTCTTTCATCTCGGTCTCGGTCGCGGCGCCCACGCGGATGATGGCCACGCCGCCGGAGAGCTTGGCCAGGCGTTCCTGCAGCTTCTCCTTGTCGTAGTCGCTGGTGCTCTTATCGATCTCAGCGCGAATTTCCTTGATGCGGCCTTCGATCAGCTTCTTCTCGCCCTTGCCGCCGATGAGGGTTGTGTTTTCCTTGTCGGCGGTGACTTTGTCGGCCCGGCCGAGGTCCTGCACGGTGACCGTCTCGAGCTTGCGTCCGGTCTCTTCGGAGATGACCGTACCCCCGGTGAGAACGGCAATGTCCTGCAGCATGGCCTTGCGGCGATCCCCGAAACCGGGCGCCTTGACGGCCAGCACGTTCAACATGCCGCGCAATTTGTTAAGCACAAGGGTGGCCAGGGCCTCGCCGTCGATATCCTCGGCGATGATGACCAGTTCACGCTTCCCGATCTGCACCAGTTTCTCGAGGATCGGCACGATATCCTGGGCGGCGGAGATCTTCTTTTCATTGATGAGGATATAAGGCTCGGCGATGACGGCTTCCATGTGCTCTGCATCGGTAATGAAGTAAGCCGAGAGATAGCCGCGGTCGAACTGCATGCCTTCGACAAATTCCTGCTCGAACTCCATCGATTTCGACTCTTCGACGGTGATCACGCCGTCCTTGCCGACCTTGTCCATCACGTCCGCGATCAGATTGCCGATCTCGGCATCCGCGGCGGAGTTGGTGGCCACCGAGGCGATATCCTGCTTGGTATCGATCTTGACAGCCATCTTGCGCAGTTCCTCGACAACGGATTCCTTGGCGATCTCGATGCCGCGCTTGATGAGCATCGGGTTGTAACCGGCTTCCAGCGCCTTCAAACCTTCGTTGACGATCGCGTGGGCCAGCACTGTCGAGGTCGTGGTGCCGTCGCCGGCGATATCGTTGGTCTTGGTGGCGGCTTCCTTCAGGAGCTGGGCGCCCATGTTCTCAAACGGATCCTCCAGCTCGATCTCCTTCGCCACGGACACGCCGTCGTGCGTAATGGTTGGGGATCCGAACTTGCGGTCCACCGCCACGTTGCGGCCCTTCGGGCCGAGGGTCGCGCCGACCGCATTGGCGACGATGTTCATACCGTTCTTAAGCTTGCGGCGGGCATCTTCGGAAAATACAAGTTGTTTTGCAGCCATAGTTCATACCTCCACTGAAATTATTCGACGATCCCGAGGATGTCGCTCTCGCGCAGGATCAGCAGCTTCTTGCCGTCCATCTTGACCTCGGTGCCGGAGTACTTGGCAAAGAGCACCTTGTCACCCACCTTCACATCCAACGGGATGCGCTTGCCTTCGTCGTCCCGGTCGCCCGGTCCCACGGCCAGGATCTTGCCTTCCTGGGGTTTTTCCTTGGCAGTCTCAGGCAGGATGATGCCACCCGGGGTCATCTCGTCCTGCTCGATCGGCTCGACGAGAACGCGGCCGCCAAGCGGTTTAAAAGACAGTTTTGCCATACTTCCTCCTAATGAAATTAATGAGCTAAACACCAAATTAGCACTCTCTCACATAGAGTGCTAATTTGTATGATAACTGATTTGCCAGGTTCAATCAAGAGGAATGTATGTATTCTTACGAAGTTCTGATATTGACTACGGCCGATCGACGATGGACCAACTCCTGAACCGCCCGTGCTCCAACGCACCTAACCTTGGTCCAAGGTCCGTCGTCCATCGTCAGGGCGAGGGCGTAAGCGTTTGCTCCGTCAAGGGGCCCAGCGTCGGCGTGGCGGTCGCGGTACGGGAGGCCGGCGCGATCCCCTGCGCCAGGTCCCGGCAGATGGCCTCGCCTGCGGCGACGATGGCCGCAATGTCCCGGTCGCTGCCATACGAGGCCCTGACCTCTTCGAGCACCTCCACCGCTTCGGCGCACATATTATTCTTCGGACGGCTCAAGGCTGCCAGCAGAGACCCATACGTATAATAATAGACGACCGTGTTCGGCGAGAGGGCGAGTCCCGTCACCTGCGCCGGTGTATCGTTCGGTCCGCAGCCGCCACGTCCGTCGCATGATTCCTCGGCGGTACATCCGCGCACTACGCATTTCAGGGCCGGGATGGCGCCCTCGAAGTTTCGGGATTTTTGGTAGATGATGCCCAATTGTCCGTAGATGTCGGCGTTGTCCGGCTGGAACTCGAGCGCCTTTTGCACGTTGCGCGCGGCGATGAAGTACTCACCCATCTGTGAATAGGTACGGGCAATCGAAAGATATGGAGTCGGGTCCTTCACACCAAGCTGCTCGTTGATGCGCGCGGCCTTGGCAAAATACTCCAAGGACTTTTCATAGAGCTGCCGTTGGGCATCCTCATTCTGGCTGTCGATACCCAGCTTGCGATAGTTCGCGCCCGCCCGCAGATACAGGAATGTCAAATTGGGCGCCAGCGTGATGGCCTGGTCGTAGGACTGGATCGCCAGGTTATATTGGCCGAGCGATTCCTGCACGTAGGCATTGACGCGAAGCACGTCCATCAAGGAAGGGTCGCGCTCCACCGCCTGCCGGATGTTTTGCTCGCCCTGGCTCCACTTCTGCTGGTCCACCAGGATCTCGGCGTAGAACGCCAATGCCAGCGTATTGGTGTTATCCAGCTGCAGGGCGCGCACGGCCTCCTGCTCGGCCTCGGTCA
>DASXQN010000211.1:0-2397 GCA_036507155.1 Anaerolineales bacterium | reverse complement strand
TCGGCGCGATCGGCGCTGCCGGGGTCTTTTCCGGCGGATTGCTGGGCACGCCGGGCATTGGCTACGTTCAGGATTACTACGCCACCGCCAGGCTTTCGCAGGAACCCCTCGCGTTGTATCAAGCCTACGCCGCCGCCGGCCAAAAGAGCTTCCTTTTCTTCCCCAAGACAACCGGTTTGGACGGCGCCAAAGTCGGCCCGGTCATGGCCAAAGACGAAGCTGGCCTCACCGAATCCGAAAAGACAGTTCGCTCCGCCGTGATTTATGGCGGGCGCATGAGTTTGAAGTGGACCGCGCTGGTGCCGGCCATCATGGCGGCGGGTTATCTGCTGCTGATCTTGTATTTCAAAGCGCTCGGGGGCTACAAGCAGGTGCACATCGAAGGGGCGGGCGGCCTGCCAAGGAGTTCATCCACGAATAACGCGAATTGACGCGAATAAAGGACTCGACGCATATCGTTTCATCACCCCTTCCCTTCGCGCAGATTCGCGCTATTCGCGGACAATCCGGCTCACTCCGCCTCCGCCACCAACTCCGCTTTGCGTTCCCAGCGCCGCGGTGCGCGCTCGGGCGGGCTTGTATCCACTCTGGCGTAATAGGTTTCCTCACCGAACATTTCATCGGCGGCCTTTTGCAGATCGGTTGAAGGCGTGACGGAGAAGCGCTGGTGCGTCTCCACGAAGATGATTTCGCCCGTCGGACGCACGAAGCAGAGGAACAAGGGGCAGTTCCCGCCAAAGCGCCCGGTCAGTTCACACACCTGCTCGAGATGCTGTGGACTCAGGTGCGCGGTGTGCAAACGGAGATGCACCTGACGGGTGTACTTCTTCGGAGCTTCTTCGAGCGGCATAATGTCTTGGGGGAAAATCTTCGGTTTGTCGTCACCGGTGTTGACCTCGCCGACCACCAGGATGGCCTTGTTCGGCGCCAGCAGGTCGCGGAACTTTTCCTGATTCTCATTCATCACCAGGACCTGCACCGAACCTTCGAGGTCTTCCAGGGTCACCAGGGAATAGGGCTTGCCGCTCTTGCGTGAAATCCCGTGCTGCACCCCGGCGATCAAGCCGCCAATGCGCGTGAGGCTGCGATTGGGCAGTTGTGACAGCGCCGCCGTATTATGCAGGCAATATTTCTCGATCAACGTCGCGTACGGCGTGAGCGGATGGCCGGTGACGTAAAAGCCGAGCAATTCCTTCTCGGCGGCGAGCAGTTCGTGCTGCGGCCACTCCGGCAGTTTCTGCATCGACTCGGGCCTGACCGGCTCTTGCTCTTGAAACAAGCCGAAGAGCGAGGCTTGCCCGCGCTGGCGATCGGCCACGATGCTCGCCGCTCGAGCCAGCGAGTGATCGATCTGGCCCCAGAGCGTTGCACGTGTCTCACCAAAACAGTCGCAGGCGCCCGATTTGATCAGCGCTTCAAGGACCTTGCGATTCACGGCGCGCGTGTCCGCGCGTTGGCAGAGGTCCGCCAGTGATTTGAACTTCCCGCCTTCCTCCCGCGCCGTCAAAATGCTTTGGACAGCGACTTCACCGATGCCTTTGATGGCCGCCAGGCCGAACCGAATGGTCTGGCGAGGTCTTGGCACGGCCGTCTCGCCCGTGCGTTCATCGTTCTGTTCGCACGGGCGGGACGCCCGTGCCACTGCGCTTTGCGCCGGCGTGAAATAGACACCGCTCTCGTTCACGTCGGGAGGCAAAACCTCGATCCCCATCGCGCGTGCCTCGGCGATGTATTGGCTCAGTTTCGCCGTGTCTGCCAGGTCGTTGGTCATCAGTGCGCCGAGGAACTCCACCGGGTGATTGGCCTTCAGGTAGGCGGTCTGGTAAGCCACGATGGCGTAGGCGGCGGCGTGTGACTTGTTGAAGCCGTACCCGGCGAACTTCTCCAGCAGGTCGAAGATCTGGTTTGCCTTGGCCTCCTGGATTTTGTTCTTCTCCCGGCAGCCCTTCACGAAGACGGCGCGTTGGCTGGCCATTGCCTCCGCTTCCTTCTTTCCCATCGCGCGACGCAACAGGTCGGCACCGCCGAGGGTATATCCAGCCAGCACCTGCGCCGCCTGCATTACCTGTTCCTGGTAAATCAGGATGCCGTAGGTCTCGCGGGCGATCGGCTCGAGCAGCGGATGTTCGTATTCGATCTTCACTCCGCCGTGCCGGCGGCGGATGAATTCCGGAATCAGGTCCATCGGGCCGGGCCGATAAAGCGCCACCAGCGCTGTGATGTGTTCCACCGAGCCGATTTGAAACTTCCGGCAAAGGTCGCGCATCCCGCCGGATTCCAATTGGAAGATGCCGAGCGTATTGGCCTTGTTGAGCAGATCGTATGTCCGGGCGTCGTCGAGCGGCAGGTTGTCGATCGGCACCTCGATGCCTGTGGTGCCTTTGACCATCTCGCAGG
>DASXQN010000210.1:0-10339 GCA_036507155.1 Anaerolineales bacterium | reverse complement strand
ATTCTTCGAGACCTTTGTGTCCTTCGTGTTTAAGTTCTTTACAACTTTCCCTGGGTGGTTATTGATGCCCCAGCAGCGTCAGGGCCGCGGCGACGGATGGATCGGTCTCGAAAGTGAACGTGTCCCAGTCCGCGTAGGCTTCCACATCCGGGACGATGCCGATGGCCTCCCAGTCCGCGTGTGAGACGACCGGGTCGAAGGTCTCTTCGGCGATCCACAGCCGCGAGTCGTCTTCGAAGTCGTAGCCATGCAGGGTCTCGACATTGCCAAGCGTGGTCTGCCCCACGATCAAGGCGCGGCCCACGTCCTTCAGCGCGCCGGAGAAGATCTCGCCATAGCTCACGGTCTCCGGGCCCACCAGCACGACCAGCGGCACGCTTTGCGAATTGTGGATCGGGTCGGCCTCGATGTTGAGGGGCCGCGAGCCCGCGCGGCTCTTAAACGAACCGAGCTTGCCGGAGGTGAAGAATGCCAGGATGGGCTCAACGACGGTGCTGCTTCCTCCCCCGTTCAGACGGTTATCGAGGATCAGCCCATCCAGATCGCCGAAGGCCTCCAGCGCGCGCCGCACCTTTTCCGGCACGGTCTGGTCGAAGAAGGTCGGCAGCATGATGTAGCCCACGCGCGACCCGTCGGCGGTGGGGACGAGGCGCGCGTCGACCGGCGTCCCGCCCGAGATCCGGTGGCGGATGAGCAGGACGTCGCGCGGCGCTTTGCCCGGGGATTGCACGGTCATGTTCACGGCAGAGCACTCCGGCCCGCGCACGCGCTGGATGAACGCCTGGCCGTTCTCGACCACCGGCAGCCCGTCCGCCGCCAGGATGGTGTCGTGCGGCATCAGTCCACCGTGCTCCGCGGGCGAATCGGGATAGACCGCGAGGATGGTGGCCCGGTTCTTCTCGATCTGCGGCATCACGGACACGCCGATACCGACGAACTCACTGCTGCCGGCCAGTTCTGCATCGGATTCAGCCACCTCGACGGGGGACTCAAAGTGAGAGTGGTCGTCGCCGAGCTCATCGACCAGCGCCTGCATCTCTTCATAAAACGCTTCCGTGCTCAGCCCGGCCTGCACCGCGCTCCGGTGCTTCGCCACGACGGCCGGCCAATCCACGCCGTTGAAATCAGGATACACATACACTTTATCAATCGTGTCGACCGTCGTATCGAACACCCGCAGCTGGATCTCTTTCGAGATCTCCGGGTTAGCCTGCAGCTCGGGCGTGGGCACGGCAAGTTGGGTGGCCGCCGGCACCGTGGCCAGCGCGGCGCCTTCACAGCCCGGAGGCACATACGCCGGTGAGAATCCCGCCGGCGTATGCAGGAGCGCGGGCGTGGGCGCCGGCGGGTTAAATCGGCCGGTGACGAAATTGCACGCCAACGAAAATACGAGCAGGACGGCGATCGAGATACGTCTGGTTCGCATGCGGGCTCGCTTTCAAGAAGGGCCGGCTATTTTTGCCGCGCCGTTATGTTTTGTTTGCGGATGGATGCAGGCAAGTATACACTTGCTTTTGTGTGGGAATAACTCGGCCGCGCGGCGATCCATCAAGGCCGACCGGCTTCCCATGCCTTCACCTGCTCCAATAATTCGCCCAATGGTTTAAGCTCGCGCACGGGCACGGCCAGGTTCTTGGTGCGGGTGCGGTCATATTGAAAGACGCGTGAACCGGACGGGATGTTATGCGCGCGGCGTCGGAATTCCTCGCGGGTGACGTAGCCCGCCAGCCATATGTCCATACCGTAGACCCAGATGTTGCCCCACTCGCGCGGCGCGATCAGATGGGTCTCGTTGCGGATCGGGCTGTGGATGCCGAGCCGCGCCTGCGGGACGCCTTCCAGTCGCACGGACGACAGCGCGAAGAACGGGTCGCCTGCCTCGACGCGCGTATGCGGCGGCAGCTCCAGCGTGCGGGTCAAAAAACCTCGGCGCTCGTCCTGCCCGCTCAGTTCAACGCGCAGCGGCGCGTCCGATTCGGATTTCAGCGCCAGCCGCCCGAGCGGACTCCACGTCTGCGGCTTGGCCCACGCGTCCGGCATGACATGCAGCAGATGACAGGGTTGGTCCGCCGCGAGCGCCTTCTTCAGGTCCGCTTGGGAGGCGGCGAGGATGCCGGTCAGGAACGCGAACAGATACAGATCATCATCCCTGTGGCCTTCCGCGGCATGCTGGTCCGAAGGCACCAGCGCAGGCGCCTTCAGCAGGATGCCCGCGTCGCGGCGCATATCAGAGATCTGCTCGCGGTGCGTGATCAGGAAGGATTTGAGGTCACAGCGGTGGCCGCCCAGGGAGACGTCGTAGCGATCCGGGTCCGTGAAAGGCGTGGCACCCTTCACATCGAAGGGTATATCCTGCCGCGTGAGGTAACGCCGGAATGCCAGCTCCACTGCCACGCCGGCCACAATGCGGCGCAGGCGGTCGAACGAAGAGCCGCCCATGCGATCGTACGTATAGGGCAGCGATCGGACTGCGTACGCGATGCCGCCTTCGGTGAGATCGGATGTATATGGAAGGTGGATGAGATCAGATGGAACGATCATTGCGTATACCGGGGATGAACGGAGATCAACGGAGATGAACAGATTTGAAACGCGAACAGTGCGAATTGTGCGAACTACGCGAATATTCTTATGACTTTCGGCTTTTTCGCGCGATTCGCCCCGTCCACGTAACGCGCGGCCGTCAGGGTATTCGTGTCAAGAATCGTGATCTTCTCTATCCACCCAGTTCCGTTCGTGCCGCATTCTGCATTCCCCATTCCGCATTCTGCATTCATTTCCTGGTTATTCGTTCCTGAACTGCAAACAATAATGATGGAAGGTATTGCTGACCCAGGCAGAGCCCAGCCCGTACGGCGCCAGGCGCTGGTTGTCCTGCAGCCAGAGACGTTCGTCCTTGAGCGTGTAGGTCTTGCCGAGTTCGCGGGCCAGGTCCCACGCCAGCGGGTAGATCTTGCCCCCCTTCTTCACGTTCTTCACGATGATTGTGAGATACGCTTTCTCCTGCAGCAGGGACTTCAATCCCTTATAGATCTCGACCAACTTTCCAACGAACAATTCATAGTCCTGCTCGTTGCCCAGATCGTTCGGGTCGTCGGAATAGAACACGTCCAATTCCGTGGAGGTCCGGCGCTTCTTTTGCGTCTCCGCGCCCCGGGTGCGCAGCATGTCCCAGTAAGGTGGCGAGGTAAGGACATAGTTGATGGTCGGGAACTGGTAGTTGGCGGCAAGGGTGGCGTCGCCATTGATGATCTCTGATTTTAGATTTTCGATTGGAGCCCCCAGCGTATTGCGTTCATCGGCGACGATCTGCTTCGCGATCTCCGCATAGCGAGGGTTCAACTCGATGCCGTAGCTGTGGCGTCCCGCGCGCAGCGCCGCCACGAGCGTGCTGCCGGTGCCGGCCATCGGATCGAGCACCGTATCGTCCTTTTTCGTGAAGAACTCGATGAACTCCTGCGCCATGGTTTCCGGGAACTTGGCCGGATGGACGAGCACGCCCTTCTTGCGCGGCGGCGGGTTGTGAATGAACCAGGACTTTTGAAACTTAATCCAGGTTTTTGAGTCGAGGTCGTTGAGCTTGTTGGGCGCCATGAGGAAATTATACACGCGGGAGGATTTTGCCGGAGATGAACGGAGATAAACAACGATCGAACCAGTTCAAGCGCGAAACGCGCGAATAGTTCGAAAATCCCGAAAATTGTTGTGGTTTTTGTTTTTTTGCGTTCTTCGCCCCGTTCGCGTAACGTGTGCCCGTTAGGGTATTCGCGTTGAGAATTAGCAGCCTCCCCATCCACTCGCCCCTCCTGCCTTCTGCCTTCTGTTAATGTTTACTTGTTACTGATTACTGATTACTGATTACTGGCCACTGGTTACTGGCCACTGGCCACTGGCCACTGGTTACTGGTTACTGGTTACTACGGCTCCTGTGTAACGCCCGGATCATACTCCACCGCGTTAACGACCAGATCCGAAAACGTGACCGTCACCGGCGTATCTCCGTTCGACCGAGCGAACACACCCACTCCGCCGCTCAGATAGTTAGCGTCCGTGACGCTGAACTGGAAACGGCCGTTCAGGAACAAGCGCATCTCGGTCCCCGAGGCCCACACCCCGATGCGCACCTCGCCCGGCGCACCCGGCGGGACGTCGCCGCTCAGGATCGATTCCTGCAAGGGACGGCGCGTGTCCACGCTGATGCGTTCGGCGCGCACCTGCCCGTTGCACGAGAGCGCGAAGCGGTAGTACGCCACCGGGCTGCCGCGCACCAGCAGGCCGTAATCGTCACTGCCGCGGCACAGGCTCGGCCGGGCTGTGATCTCGGCGTAGAAATCATTCAGGATCACGTCGTTGCGAAAGCGCAGCAGATGCACGCCGGGTTGCACGGCGATCGTCAACCGGTCGCGCTCCACGGCCACGCTGCCCAGGTCCGAGACGGCCGGATCCCAGAAGACGTCGTCGGAGAAGTCGTCGGTCAGGACGATCGGTCCGATCCCGGGATGCATCTCGGGCGTCGCAAGCTGGCCCTCGGTCGGACGCGGCGACGGCGTGGCCGAGGGCGGGAACCACACGATCGTCGCGGACGGCGGCGGGGTCTCGCTCGGCAGGCCGGGCGTGGCGGTGATGCGGCTTGCGTCGAGGCTGGAACACGCGGCCAACATCCATGTCATTGCGAGGAGCGAAGCGACGAAGCAATCTCCGCGCGCAGAGAGAGATTGCTTCGTCGCCCTTCGGCTTCGCTTCGCTTCGCTCAGTGCTCCTCGCAATGACATGTAGCATTTACTGAAAATCATGGCTTAATCACAAAAGTATGGGGATTGGGCTACAATAAGTTGTGCACATTCTAGCATAACGGAGCGCGGATGAGCGAACAACTCGTGCTGGTGACCGGGGCATGCGGTGAGATCGGACAGGCGCTCGTGCAAAGTCTGGCGCGCACCGGCGGATTCCGCATCGTCACATCGGACCTCCGGCCGCTGCCGGAATCGATCGCAGCGCTGGCGTCCGAGCACATGCAGGGGGACCTGATCCATCAGATCAAGCTCTTCTACGATAACGATTTCGATGTCATCTTCCACCTGGCAGCCTCGCTATCCACCAAAGCCGAAGTGGCCACCGAGGAGGCGCACCGCGTCAACGTGGAGGCCACCCTGCAGCTGCTGCTGCTGGCGGCCTATCGCTCCGAGAAATATCAAAAGCCCGTAAAGTTCCTCTTTCCGAGCTCGATCGCGGCCTATGGATTTGCGGACCTGCAGGCGAAATGCGCGGCCGGGCGCGTGAAAGAGGACGAATCGAACGCGCCGCACACCATGTACGGATGCAATAAACTGTACTGTGAGAAGTTGGGGATCTATTACAGCCGGTATTTCGGACAGCGGCACATGGACACCAGCCCGCCGGTCATGCTGGACTTTCGCGCCATCCGTTTCCCGGGCCTGATCTCCGCCTCGACGCTGCCGTCCGGCGGCACCAGCGACTACGGCCCCGAGATGCTGCACGCCGCCGCGCAGGGCAAGCCGTATGCGTGTTTCGTGCGTGAAGACACGAAGATCTCCTTCATGGCCATGCCGGATGCGATCAAGTCCCTGCTGTTATTGATGGACGCCCCGCGCGCAAGCCTGACGCACAACGTGTATAACATCCGCGCCTTTGCGCCCACGGCAGGCGATTTCCGGACGCGCGCGCTGCGGGCTTTTCCCGGCGCGCAGATCACGTTCGAGCCAAACCCGCGCCGTCAGGGCATCGTCGACTCGTGGCCCGAAGACGTGGACGATTCACTGGCGCGCGCCGACTGGGGCTGGCAGCCGGACTACGACGAAGATGCCTTTTTCGATCGATACTTCCTGCCGGAGATCAAGAAGCGCTACGGCAAATAGCGGGGCGATCTTCATTCATCATTCGTCATTCAGCATTCATCATTCATCAATCCAAGATTATCCCGCCTCCCAAGCCCCCGACGCAAAACCGACCAGTTGCTGCATACCCTGTTCGATGAACGCGGTATGGATGAATTCGTGTTTCGTGTGCGCGCCGCCGCCCGTCGTGACACCCAGCACCACCGCCGGCAGACCGCGGCTGAGGGGCACGTTGGCGTCCGTCGAGCCGGCCGTCAGCACCGCCTCCACGCCCTGCGCGCGGACCACCTCCAGCGCCAGCCGGACGAGCGGATGATCCGCAGGCAGCTCGCCGGGCGCGCGCTGGCTCGTGATGTCCGCGTCCAGCGTCACGCCGTCCCGTTGCGCCGCCGCGATCAGGCCGTGCACTTCCGCGATCAGCGCATTCAATGATTCGCTGCTCTCCGAGCGCAGGTCGAGTTCGATTGCCGCCTCGGACGCCAGCGTATTGACCGTTGTCCCGCCCGTGATCGTTCCCACATTCAAGGTCGTGCGTGGCTGCGCCGGCAGTTTCAATTCCGCCAGCTTCGTCACCAGCGCGGCCAGCTCGTGCACCGCCGAGGGCCGGCCGTAGTCCGACCACGAGTGCCCGCCCGCGGTCCGCGCGGTGATGCGGTAACGCTGCACGCCCACGGCGCGATGGTAAATGTGTCCGAGCGCCAGCCCTTCGCACAGGAGGTACGCCTGCACGGCCGCGCCGAAACGATCCACCACGCACTTCATCCCGCGCAGATCGCCGAGACCCTCCTCGCCCACATCGCCTACGAGCCATATATCGCCGGGCAGCCGCCGGCCCGCTTCGCGCAGCCTCCAGACCAGGCCGAACAGCGCAGCTACACCCAGCGAGTTGTCGCCCAGGCCCGGTCCGAAGACCTTGTCACCTTCGCGCCGCGTCTCCAGGCTGGTGCCCGCCGGAAAGACCGTGTCGAGGTGCGCGCACACCACCAGCGGCGGCGCGCTCCCAGCCCCTGCGAGCCGCGCGTACACGTTGCCCAGCGCGTCCTGCGAGACGTCCGCCAGCCCCTCCGCCACGAATCGTCCCTGCACGAACGCGGCGCGCGCGGCCTCGTCGAAGGTGGGCGCGGGGATCTGCTGGATCTGGACGGCGAGCTCGAGAAGACGATCGGTAAACTCAACCATTGGAATAATTTGCGGTTTACGAAATTGGTGTCATCCTGAGGAAGCTAGGACTGTCACGAAGTGACAGGCTGCGACCGAAGGATCTCTCTTCGGCGACAAGCAGATCCTTCGGTCACCACCCTTGGCTTCGCCACGGGTTCAGTTCCCTCACCGTTCGTGCCGCCGCAACGGCGGCTCGCGTGATTTGCTAGGCAAATCATGCGAGACGGCAGGATGACACCATCGAAGATGCCTGCTGGCCCTTTATGCTTTACTTCACACTTCCCTCACCAATTCCCTGAGCGCGCTCAGCCGCGCTTCGGCCAATCCGTGCAGCACACCCAGCCCGTAGAACGGACCGCTGCCCTCCACTTTCAATGAGGCCGAGATGCCGCCATGCAGCGCAGCCTCCAGCGGGTCGTAGGTCTTGTAGTACGCCGCCAGGAATCCGCCGCAGAAGGCGTCCCCCGCGCCGGTCGGATCGGCCAGCCGCGCCGGATACGCGGGGATCTCCCAACGCTGCTTGCTCAATACATTGTAGACCAGTTGTCCCTTGCCGCCGCACTTGACGATGATCAAGTCGCAGCCATAGGCGCCCACCGCCTCGGCCATTTCCCACACGTCATGCGTCTCGCCCCAGAACAACGCGCGCAGTTCCTGCTCGGACGGCAGGAAGACGGTCACGCCGTGCAGCAGTGCACGGAAATCTTTCTTGAAGGATGGCAGCATATACCCGGGCGCGGGATCCAGGCTGACGGTTGTGATCGAACCGGCCTTCAGCGCGGAGACCAGCCGCGTGTGAGTCGCGAAATCCATCGGGCACAGGTGCGCGGCACGCGCGTCGAGGTAGCCTTTTGGAATGTCGGAGGCCGCGAGAGCCAGCGGCTCCGGCTCGCGCCGGTCCTCGCTTGTTTCGGGAGGCGGTTGATAGCCGAGCAGGGCTTTGGGAAAGGTCATCTCGCGGCGCGCGAAATGCGTGACCGGATTATTCGTGGTGCGCTCTTCAAAATCGTTGTACGCAATGAAGCTGCGCAGATCGACGCTCTGATGCAGGATCTTGATCCCGCTCACATCGAAGCCGCGCGTCTTCAGATCTGTCAGCCATTTGCGAGGCAGGTCTTCGCCCACCTTGGCGAGCAGGCCGGCGTTGCCACTGTCCCACACGGCCAGCCCGCCGGCAGCATACAACAAACTGCCGCCCGGTGAATCCAGCCGAGGCTGGCCGACGGGCGGCAAAAGATATTCGCGCAGCAATCGTCCCGCGACGATGAACGTTGGAGGCAGATCCATTTAGGAGAATATTTCTAGTGATGTTCTTTGTACACGGATCTCACGGATTACACGGAAAAAAGGGAGGCCCTTCTTGGGCTTTTTCCGTCAACTCCGCCGCAGCGTCCGTGTACAAAAAGGTCTCAAGGAGCGCTTTTAGGGAGAAACGGCGGTGGATTGTGGGACGTCCAGCGGCAGCAGGAAGGTAAAGTTGCTGCCTTTGCCTTCCACGCTCTCGGCCCAGATGCGGCCGCTGTGCATCTCGATCATGGCCTTGGCCACCGCCAGCCCCAAACCCATGCCGCCGTGCCGGCGCGTGAGGTGGGACTCCACCTGGAAGAAGCGCTCGAAGACGCGCGGCAGATCCGACGAAGGGATGCCCACGCCGTTGTCCATCACCGAGACCTTGACGTATCCGGGCACGGCTTCCGCGGTCACGTGTACCTGGCCGCCGTTGTTGGTGAAGGTCAGCGCGTTCTTGATCAGGTTGCTGAGCGCAATGCCGATCTTGGTGCCATCGCCTTCCATCAACAGATCGTTGCTCCCCGTATTGACCTTGAGATCGATGGCTTTCTCTGCCGCGATCTCCTGGAAGGCGGTCGCCACATCCTGGATGACCTGCGAGACCGAGATCCTGTTCTGGCGCAAGCGCGCCACGCCGGATTGATAATTATCGACGTTCGAGAGGTTCTCGACGATGTCTTTCAGTTTGGTGGCGTTGCGGATGATGGAATCAAGTTGTTCATAGTGCGCTTCCCCCAGCACTTCTCGCAGGAACGTGGCGTGCCCGAGGATCAAGCCCAGGGGCGTGCGCAGCTCGTGCGACGTGATCGCAATAAAGTCGCTCTTCAAGCGGTCGAGCTCGGCCACTTCCTCATACGACGTTTGAATGCGGCGCTCGAGCAGCTCGTTCTGCGTGGCCGCCACGGCCAGCGAGGCCAGCGTCTCCATGATCACGACGTCGTCGTCCGTGTATTCGCCGCCGCCGGTCTTGTTGAGGGCCTCGAAGACGCCGATCACCTTGCCTTTGTAGAAAAGAGGCACGGCCAGGATCGAACGCGTGTGAAAATCGCTGATCCGGTCGGCCGCGACGAAATGCCGGCTGTCGTGGCTCACGTCCGCGATCACCAGCGGCAGCTTTTCCTGGATCACCCAGCCGGCCGCGCTGCCTTCCACCGGCACGCCCACCAGCTTCAATGCGTCGCGGTGGTACCACGGCACGGCCGCGAAGCGCAGTTCCTGGATTTCGGCGTCGTAGTTGAGGATGGAAGCGGTCTCGCTCTCCGTGAGTTCCACCGCGGCGGAGAGCAAGCTCTGAACGTATGGCTCGCTTTCCTGTATGGTGGACAGGTTGCGGGCCAGTTCGAGGACGCGATCCAATCGTTCTTTCATTTTGCTGGGGTTCAGCGGGTAAGTCGCGGTAAGATTATACATCACGGCCCTATCCGAAACAGGGCATTTCCATTGCGGACGCGCGGCCCTAGGGCCGCCATTATTAATATCTTTCCAAGGAGTCAGACTGCATGGCAACCAAAAAGGCACGCGTGGCAATCATCGGGGTGGGAAACTGCGCTTCCTCACTCGTGCAGGGCGTCCAGTTCTACAAGAAGGCGGCGGATGACGAAGTCATTCCCGGCATCATGCATGCGCGCATCGGCGACTACCACATCCGCGACATCGAGTTCACGCTGGCCATCGACGTGAACGCCACCAAGGTCGGCAAGGACCTCTCTGAGGCGATCTTCGCCGAGCCGAACAATACCTATAAGTTCTGCGACGTGCCGAAGCTCAACGTGCCGGTCGTGCGCGGCATGACCCACGACGGCCTCGGCAAGTATCTCGCTGAGATCATCGAGAAGGCGCCCGGTCCCACAGCCGATATCGTCGGCCTGCTCCGTGAAACCAAGACGGACGTGCTGATCAATTTCCTGCCGGTGGGTTCGGAGATGGCCACCAAGTGGTACGTCGAACAGGCGCTGGAAGCCGGCTGCGCGTTCGTCAATGCCATCCCCGTCTTCATCGCGTCCTCCGAATACTGGGGCAAACGCTTCGAGGAT
>DASXQN010000209.1:0-2812 GCA_036507155.1 Anaerolineales bacterium | reverse complement strand
AACAACATCGAAGCTCAGATGGCTGCCCTCAACTCGAAACCGATATTTCCCGAGGACTTCGCAAGTACCCCTTTCTTCGCCCGGCAACAGCTCCACCTGAGAACCATTCGTCTTCCAGATGCCCTGGAAAGATGGCCAGTCCTTTCCCTCGACCGAAAATGTACCGTCGGAATTGAAACGTCCGACGAACATGCCGAACCTGAATTCGCCGGCAGGGAGTTGTGAACTTGCCTGCTGGGAGAAAAATCGCGAACCGGCCGCGTTAGCGAAAAAAACAAGCAGCGCCAATCCGAGCCGAACGCTCGATGGACTCATTCGCATAAATGCCACCATTGGATGACGATAATACCATCACCGTCCGCGCCCTGGTCGACGTGCAATTAGCCGCGGATTACGCGAATGGGCGCGCTATATCTTCATCCGCGTAATTCGCGTAATCCGCGGCTGAAAATCTCGCTGATTTCGTGGTGCCCGCGCCGCTTCGCCCATGCTGATGGAAGCGCCCACGGTTCATCCTCGGGCAGATTAGGGTTTGCGCCTCTCTTCAACAGCCATTCCACCATCTCCTTCTTGCCCTGGCGCGCGGCGCAGCCGAGAGGTGTGGAGGACCACTCGGTTTCGGTGGCGTCGATATCGGCGCCAAAATCGAGGCAGACTTGCGCCATCTCGATATCGCCTCTGGCGGCGCAGCGGTGCAGTAGCGTGATGCCAAGCCAATTGCGGCGGTTGGGGTCCAGACCGCGTTCCATGAGCCACCGCGCGAACTCCGGAGTTTTAGGCGTGCCAAGACTCCACCACGGGGTTGGATCTGGAGTGCGTTTGAGAATGTCCGGCTGGTAGCGGAGGATCAACTCCATGATTTGCGGGTTATCAGGTCTTTCGCCGACGGATAGCTGCGGGTTGGCTCGCAGCATCTGAGCGAGGGTCTCCAGGTCGCCATCGTGGCAGACCAATTCAACGGTTCGGACGCCGCCATATGAAGTGATCAGGTCCACAATCTCTCGGAGTGCGCCGGCCCATTTCGCCATCGCGAGGCAATTGCCGGACGATTCGACCTCGGCGTTAGGGTTGGCGCCGTGCTCCAGCAGCAGTTTCACGATTTCGTAGTGCTTGCCTCCGATCGCGGCGTGGAGGGCACCGCCGTGAGGCGCAATCCCCGGCTCCGGCTCATTGGGATCGGCGCCGCGTTCCAGCAGCAGCTTCACCACCTCGAGATGTCCGGCGCCGGCGGCGTTGCGCAGCGGCAGGCCGGTGTAGTAGGAGTGCGCGGGCACCTGATTCAGTAGCGCTGGGTTCTGGTCCAGCAATTCGCGGACGCGGTCGAGATCGCCGATCTTAGTGGCGGTGCTGATGTCGTAATCGGCGCCGCGCGCCAGCAAATAGCCGATGAGGACTTCGTGTTTTTGCAACGCCGTCGAAGGGACATCGCGCCAGCCGCGATAGTGGTAGTCGCCGTTGGTAAGCTGCAGCGGCCGAATGCCGTCCGGCCGCACGGCGTTGATGTCGGCGCCGCGCTCGAGCAGATAGTCGATGAGACCTATCTGCCGCGTCATCACCGCCCAATGGATCGGCTGGTTGCCGCGCTCGTCACCCGCGTGGATCAGGTCGGGCTGCTTCGCCAACAGAGCATGCACCTGAGCCACATCGCGGGCCTTGATCGCGGCAGCGAGCGCCGCGGCTTCGGGGACGATACGATATCGGTTCTTAAGCTTTGATTCAAAAAGGGCGGCCAGCTCCTTGTATCCCCGGTCACGTGCGATCGTCAGAAGCGAATCGCCTGCCTCATCAGCAGGGTCGGCGCCCTTCTCGAGCAGGAAGTCCACGACTGCCCGCTGGTTCTCGCGGACGGCGAAGCGGATAGGCTTGAAGTATTCATACTCACATCCGACCAGGTTGGGATCTCGCGCGACCAGTTTCTGGATCGCCTCCAGGTCGCCCGTCATGGCGGCGCATATCATCGCCCAGACGTCCACGCCGCGCCCGCGCGACCAGGGCTGATACTCGTCGCTCTTGAGCGATTCGGGTTGGACCATGCGGGCGACTTTGGAATTTGCGTCAGGCATAACGATCACTTCCGTTTAGGCGTGGTTCCTCCGCCAGGCGCTACGCGCGAAGGATACACCTGGTTACACAATTAGAGGAAGATCTCTGCTGGGCAGACGGCAGGTCAGGTGTACTCACGAAGTGGGCGGTGGTCCGTCTGATACTGCTGGTAGTAGTTCACAAATTGAATCGTCGAGAGGAACAAAGAATCATGAATCGGAGAACGACATATCCAATGTGGATCGTTGCGGCAATTATGCTCGGCATCGGATCCATGGTCGGCGGAGCCTTTGTCGGCGGCTCCGCTGTCCTGGCTGGCCACGCGCCGGAAGCTGCAGCAGCCGTGGCGGCTCCAGCGGTACGCGAGGCGGCCACGATGCCGGCAACGTTTGCACCTGTAGTGAAGAGTGTTTTGCCTGCGGTAGTGAACATTTCCTCCACAAGGGTCGTCCGGACTTCGGGACTCCGGCAGGACAATCCGTTCGGTGACATTTTGCCCGGCTTTCGGATGCCCGATCGCCCGCTTCGCCAGCAGGGTGAAGGTTCCGGCGTGATCATCAGTCCGGATGGATACATTGTCACCAACAATCACGTTGTCGATAGTGCGACGGAATTGACGGTCTCGATGTCGGATAAGCGCGAAATGAAGGCGCGCGTGATCGGCAAGGATGCAAAGACGGATGTCGCGTTACTCAAAGTGGATGCGAACAATCTGCCGTACGCACGCCTGGGCAGTTCCGCAGGCGTCGAAGTCGGCGACATCGCGCTT
>DASXQN010000208.1:0-5438 GCA_036507155.1 Anaerolineales bacterium | reverse complement strand
CGGCTATGTTCGCGGCTCGAGCCTGCCGCTCCGCTCTCCGGTGCTCTGGATGGGAACGGGATGTTTTTGTGTCCGGGACTGATTGACCAAGTAGTTCTTCCCTGGTTTGTTGCGCTCCGGACGAAGCTTCGGCTATATTCGCAGCAGCTTCTCGGAGATTCTTATGAACGGCAGGTACTCGCGCCGCGGCTTCGTGACCGGTTTTGGACTCGCGGTCGCGGCCCGCGCACGGCGCGCCCGCGCGGTCAACGAGAATATGGAGGTCGGCTGCATCGGCACCGGCGGGCGCTGCCGGGGCCTGATGCGCGCCCTGGCGCCGATCCCGGGAGTGCGGCTGGCGGCCGTATGCGACGTCTGGGACGAGCACCGCGAGGCGGGGCGGAAGCTGGCGGACCCGAGAGCCTTCGTGACCGGAGACTACCGGGCCCTGCTGGACCGCAAGGACATCGATGCGGTGCTCATCGGCGCGCCGGATCACTGGCACGTGCCCATGCTGGTCGACGCCTGCAGCGCGGGGAAGGACGTGTACGTCGAAAAGCCGCTGACCCACGCGCTCGATGAAGGAGTCCGCGCAATCGAGGCGGTCCGCCGTTCGGGTCGGATCGTCCAGGTCGGCATGCAGCAGCGGAGCATGCCCCAGTTCCAGGAGGCGCGCGAGATCGTGCGCTCGGGCAAGCTCGGCCACATCCACAAGGTGCACCTCACCTGGAACCGCAACTCGTTTCGGGGCGCCCGCGCTCCCCTGGGGATAGACCCGCGTTCGGTCGACTGGCAGAAGTTCCTCGGCGCCGCGCCGGCGCAGCCGTTCGACGAGTACCGTTTTCGACAGTGGCGCTGGTTCTGGGACTTCGGGGGCGGCATCCTGACGGATCTCATGGTTCATTTCATCGATGTCGTCCACTGGTACTTGGATCTCGATCACCCCGAGACTGCGCTGACGCTCGGCGACAACTTCCGCGGCGAGAATCGTTGGGAAACCCCGGACACGGTCCAGACGCTGCTGGGCTATCCAAGCGCCCGGCTCCAGGTCTACTTCGAAGGGACTTTCCTGAACGCGCGCAACGCCGCCATGCTCGAGTTCATGGGGACCGATGCGACGCTCTACCTGGACCGGGGTCGGTTCGAGATTCACCCGGAGCGCAAGCGCGGGGCCGATAACGCGCTACTTCCCCCATCGGTCGAGCCGCGCGAGCTCATTCTCGGCGAGGGACCGCGCGGCGCCGACTTCTACCAAACCCCGAACGGCGAGGTCCTGCACTTGCAGAACTGGGTCGAAGCGGTGCGCAGCCGCACGCGGCCGATCGCGCCCGTCGAGGCGGGCGTGAGCGCCGCCGCCGCGGCCCACCTGGGCAACCGGGCCTACCGCGCGCGCCAGGCCGCCCGCTGGAACTCCTAGACGATAACCCCTAGCTTGCCCACACTCCGTAAACGACGCCACGGGTCCATTCCATCCGCAGGCTGACCGCGTCGTATCGATAGTCCGCGGCAGTCGAAGTTTTCCAGCGCAGCTCGGTCCGGGCCAGCCGGCTCGCGTGATGCCGCCGATTTTTTTCTTGAAAACTTCCTCATGGGGATCGTCGGGCTCATGTGGATGCTCGCCTGCGTGAACCTGTCGGAGCTGCTGCTGGCACAGGCGGCGGCGCGGGAGCGCGAGATCTCGATTCGTCTCGCGGTAGGCGCCGGGCGCGGACGCCTGGTGCGTCAGTTCTTGACCGAGAGCCTGGTCCTCGCCTGGCTCGGCGGAGGCGTCGGCCTCGCGATAGCAGCCTGGTTCAGCGCCAGGCTGTTCACACTCTTGGCAAATGGCAGGGACGTTTTGCCGTCGGTGGCGCCTGACTAGCGCAGGATCGCCTTCACTCCAGAAAGACCCGTCTACGTGGCGCGGTAGCGGCGCACCGCGTCTTCATCCAGCTCCACGCCCAAGCCGGGCCGGGTGGACACGTAAGCGTAGCTGTCGCGGATCTCGATCGGCTCGACGATCAGGTCGTCCACGCGCTGGTAACTCAGGATGTCGCTGGGAAGCGTGCAGTTCGGCGATGCCGCGCAGGAGTGCAGCATCGCCGTGTCCATGATGCCCAGCTCATGGCCCGAGCCGTGCCACACGGGCATGCCTGCCGCTCCCGCCAGGTAACAGTTGTTTACGAATGAGGCCATGCTCGGCGACGGTCCCGTGTTGAAGATCGAGCAGGCATCTGTTCTGATGGCCTGGATCATCGCCTTCGGGCTTCCCAGATGCAACGCCAGCGGCGTCTTGAGGTGTTTCCGCAGTTCGCAATAGCCCGCCAGATCGCTCTTGTTGATCGGGTCCTCCATCACCAGCATGTTGCCGATGGCGTCCAGGCCCTTGCCGATCGGCAGAAACTCGGAGACGGTCTTGTGATACCCGTTGAAGTCCACCGTCACCTTGAGCCGGGGATCGACGGCCGCGATCGCCTCGACCGCCTTCACCACGGGGTCGCCCGGACGTCCCTTGATCTTGACGCCCTGAAACTTGCCCTTCACGGCGCGTTGGGCGACCCGTCGGATATCGGTGGGATTCTTTCGGCCGCACCAGTAGTTCACAAACACTCTCGGCTGCGCCAGTCCGCCGAGCAGCTTGTAGACCGGCCACCCGAGCGCCTTGCCGACGGCGTCGTATGCAGCCATCTCGAAGCCGGCATACCCGGCTGATGACGGCAACCCGAGCTGCGTGAGGTTCAGATCGAAGAGGTTCTTGCCCTGGAGGAAAGCGGCGTTGCGGCGGAGCGGCTCCTCCTTCAGGTCGCGCGGCGTTTCGCCGATGCCCACGATCCCGGAGTCCGTATGCAGCTTGACGATGAACTTGGGCAGACCCGGGAATTCGGTGAGCGCATCCGGTCCTAATTCGAGGCTGCTGATGATGTCCTCCTGTATGGGAACAATCACCTTGAACAGCTCCACTTTCGTGATCTGAAGCCGTTCCGCGCGGCCTGCCGCGGTAGCGGGAAGCGCGGCCAGACCGGCCAAGCAGGGGGCCTGCAAGAACCGGCGGCGCGGCATGGACCGGTTTGTCTGCATCAGAAATACACCTTGAGTCCCATCTGGAAAATGCGCATGGGGCTGCGCAAGCTGCGGATCTCACCGACGCGCGGCGCGTCGGGCACCAGCGAATCGAGAGTCGCATAACTCAGGCCGTTTGGACGTCCGAATTGCGGCGTGTTGAAGGCGTTGAAGGCTTCCGCGCGGAACTGCACGCGCGCGCGTTCCCCCAGCTGCCGGATCGCCCAATTCTTGCCGAGAGAGAGATCGAACACATGCGCTCCCGGCGAAGTCAGCGCGTCCGGCGCGGCGTTTCCGTAGTGGCACAGTTCCGGATGGGTCGGGATATTGCAATCGGTGCGCCGGAATGCGGTGGGATCATACCACAACTGGCGCGTCGCCTGTTCGCCGAGCCGACCGTCCGCGACGCGGTCGGGATATGAAGTCGAGCCGGTATTGAGCGTGCCGCCGGTCAGAGTGAATGGGAATCCGGTGCGAAGAGTAATGATTCCGGAGGTTTGCCATCCGCCGGCCACCGCGCGCAGCCATCCTTTCGAGTGCTGGAAGAACGGCAGGTCATAGACGTAATTCATCACGGCATTGTGAGTCACATCGAAGCCGTATCGCTCCCGGCTTGCGCGGCGGTTGCGAGGATTCTGATAAGTGGAGTCGACGTCGCCCGAGGGATCGTTGCGGCCGTAGCCTTCGCCGACCGCTTTGCTGTATGTATAGGCCAGGCCAACCGTGAGCCCGTGGCTGTAACGCTTGTTGGCGCTGACCTGTAGACCGTGATAGCTCGCGTTGGAATAGCTATCCAGATAGCGGATGTTGCCCAACAAGCGGGCCTGATCGCCCTCGCCGCGGCTTACGTACGCCTGCCACAGCCGCCGCGCATTGATGTCCGTGTCGGGAGAAGGATCGGGGTTGTTGAAGTTAGGAACGGTGTTATCGATGTGAACGGTGTGGCTTCCCACATATCCCACAGTGAGAAAGACTCTGGAAGGGAGCTCGCGCTGGACGTCGAAGCTCCACTGCGCGACGGTGCTGGCCTTGTTATCGGGCGGGAACAGGAGCACGTTGGTGCGCGCGGCCGCACTGCCTTGGCCCGGGAAGGGATCGTCCAGCGTGAGAATCTGCGATCCCGGCCGGAAGCGGCGGGTCTGCGTCGTATAGGTCTGCCCAGCGTACGGGTATTGGATGCTTAACGCTGGATCCGTCACTGCGCTCCAGCCAAACGTGCCGGAGAAGGGCGGCTGCAAATCGAGAATGGTCATATTATTCATCTGCTGCACGTTGACGTACCAGCCGAAACCCGTGCGGATGACCCACTTATTTGTGGCACGGTATGCGATCCCGACGCGCGGCATGAAATAGCGGTTATCAGTTCCGTAGAAATCGAAGTCTTCGCCGGGCGTGGGAACCATAGTGGGAAGCATGCGCCCGTCCGCGGCGCGGCTCGGAATATCCAGGCGGAGGGACCGCCATTTGCGATTGACGTCGTGAGGAACCTGGAAGAAGTCCCAGCGCAGACCGAGGTTGGCGGTGAGTTTGCGGCTGACCTTCCATTCATCCTGGAAGTAAGCGCCATAGCGGTTTTGCCGGGGCGCCGTCCACGTCAGACCTTCGGCCGTGGAACTGGAGCTTGGGTATCCGAGCAGCCAGCCGGCCAGGCTGTACCCTCCCTGGCAGCAGGTGAGACTGCCCAGCGGCACGTTGGCGGCGGCGCGATCCAAGCCATAGCGCAGATATTCAATCCCCATCTTAAGATTGTGCGAGTTCTTGATGATCGAGAAGTTGTCGGCGAACTGATAGATGCCGTTCAGATCGAACCGCGCGCCGGCGTCACTGCCGGCGATCCCTGTTGGAGGAATTCCGGTTTCCGCGGGCGTGAACTTCCGGTTATTATCCGTCGCCACGCGAAACTTCCCGATACCTAGGGAGTCCGGATCGAAATCGGTGTTCGTGCGGAGGTTCCGCTGGTCGTGATTGACCTTGTTGAAGCCGAACCGGAATTCATTGAGCATGCGCGGGCTGAACATGCGCAGATACTGAAACGCAACGTTATGTGGATGCACCGCGAACATGGTAGGAAAGCTCGGGTTCAGGTTGTTTTGCGTGTAACTGGTCTCCTGACGCGCGTAACGGCCGAAGATGCGGTCCTTCGAGCTGAAATTATGATCGATGCGGACGAAGTACTGTTCCTGACGGAGGGTATTAGGCACGGTTCCGATCACGTTTATATCGAGGATGTCTTCCGGGGTGAATTGCGGCAGGGGCAGGTATTTGCCGACGAAGTCCTGCGCGACCTTGTTGATGAGGCTGGGAGGGATGATGTTGGTGATGCGGCCCGAGGAGTCGCGGAACGGCTCTCCGGTGAGCGGATCGAAGATAATGGTCGGATTGCGGACCGGCTTGCCGTCGCGAATGAGCGGCGTCAGAAG
>DASXQN010000207.1:0-3559 GCA_036507155.1 Anaerolineales bacterium | reverse complement strand
CGAGGTGCGCAGCAAACTAGGCAGCGGAACGTTGTTCACGATCCACCTGCCCCGCTCCGGCAAGGCGCCGCCCCGCTCGCTGATGAGCCCGAATAAATAAAGCCGTGGCGCCTGGGCGCCACGGCTTTATTTATTCGGGCTGGCGGACCATTGGTCGCGCCCCAGCGCCTTTGCTTGATACATGGCTTGATCCGCGCGGGTCAACAGCTTTTGCCAGGTTTCAGAGCCGACGGCCAGCTCCGCGATCCCGATACTTACCGTCAATTGGATGCTGGTCGCCGCCGCCCGCATTTTCGTGGTGCGGATCTCATTGCACAAACGCGAGGCCGCGACCGCCGCGGACTTGATGGCCGTATTGGGGAGCAGGATCAGAAACTCCTCGCCGCCGTAGCGCCCGGCCCGGTCCGGCTGGCGGATGTGGTCGCGCAAGTGATGGCCGATCTGTGCCAGCACTTCGTCTCCCACCATGTGGCCGTACGTGTCATTGATGCTCTTGAAATGATCCACGTCCAGCATCGAGATCGAAAGCGGCGTGCGGTAACGCTCGGCACGGTTGACCTCGTCTTGCAGCGCGTTCATGATCAGGCGGCGGTTAGGCAGAAACGTCAGCGGATCGACGTGTTGGATCTCATCCGCTTGCGCCAGGATCGCGTTCACCTCGATCTGCTTGTTGATCGCGATCTGTTTGGCGTGCGCGCTTTCCACTTTGAAAAGTTTGACCTGTCGGCTCAGCCGTTGGACGACCGCTGCAAGGTTCGGATCTGCGGTGATATCCTGCGCCATGAAGATCAGCCTTCCGTCGGGTAGCGGGATGAGCAGGCAGTCAAAGCAGGCTTCACGCTTGTCGCCGGTCCCCAGGACCAGGTTTCCCCGGGTCGCCTGATCGGTGCGCTGTGCCTCCAGAATCCATTCACGAAAAACCGTGCGGTCACCGGTGGAGAGCAGATCGTACAGGTTCTGTACCTTCGGTAGCGGTCGCTTAAACGACTCGAATGAACCGTTCTGATCGAGCAATCGCCCGTCCGCACCGATCAATGCGATCATCGCGTGGGTATGCGCAAGAAGCGTCTTCAGGTTGGAGCCGGCGATCAGCGACGACAGGCTGTCCATAGGCTGATTATAGGAGACAACCTATGTCGTCCGCCTTTCAGTATTGCAACTAGCCCGATCGGATGGGGAATCGCGGGCCTATCGGGCTCCCCGGCGCCCAAACTGCCGCTCCAGCAGCTCCACCGAAAGGTGGATCATGGTCGGCCGGCCGTGTGGACAGGTACGCGGCGACTCGCAGCGCTCCAGATCGGTGATCAGCGCGCGCTGCTCCTCCGGGGAAAGGACCTGGCCGGCCCGGACCGCCAGCCGCTTGCAGACGCGCGCGGCCAGTCTGGCTTCCAGCTCCACCTGCAGCGGACTCTCGTCCTCTTCAAAGTCCTCCACCAGTGCGCGCAGCGCGGCAGACGGATCGCTCGTGCTGAAAAGCGCGGGCATGGCGCGCACCTGGAACGCGTTCGTACCGAAGGATTCGACCTCAAACCCGAATTTCCCCAGGACCGACAAGTGCGACTCCAGCGCTCGGGCTTGCGCGGGCGGAAAATTGACGACCGTCGGCGACAAGAGTGCCTGCGAGGGCACCTTCTTCAATTGATGCTGCGCCATCAGCTTGTCGAACAGGACGCGCTCGTGCGCGGCGTGTTGATCCACCAGATATAATCCATCCGGACCCTCGGCTACGAGATAGGTCGCGCCGATCTGGCCGATTAACCTGAGCAGCGGTACGCCTCCGAGGGGAGTTGGTAGTGGTCGGCTGGCGGTTGGCGGTTGGTGGTTGTCGGTCAACAGTCCACCGCCTGCCCTGAACGGAGCCGAAGGGTCAGCCGTCAACTGACTGCCGCCAACCGACAACGTGTCCGAGTCTCCCTGCAGCGCTTGCGAACCCCACAATCCCGGCGCCATGGACGGTACCGGCGTATAGGCCAGCAAGGCGCGCCGCACCGCGCGCTGGACGAAGCTGAATACCTTGTCCTGATTTCTAAACCGCACCTGGGCCTTGGCCGGATGCACGTTCACGTCCACGTCTTCGGAATCGATCGTGAGGAACAGCGCCGCCAGCGGATAACGTCCGACCATGAGCAGCGTGTGGTAAGCATGCAGCAAGGCGGTGGTAAGCGGCACATCCTGCGCCCAGCGGCCGTTGACGAACAGCGTAATCTCCCTACGATTGGAACGCGTGAGCGAAGTCGGGCTGATGAAGCCGGTCAGACGCAGTCCAGCGTCCTCGGCCTGCACCTCCAGCAATTGCCTTGCCACCTCCACGCCGTACAGCGCGGCCAGGATGGCGCGCGAGTCCCCGTCGCCCGCGGTTTGCAAGGTGACGGTCTCGCCTTCGCTCAACTTGAATCTTACGTGCGGATAAGCCAGCGCGTAACGCGTCACCAGGTTGTCGATCGCACGACGTTCGGTGGTATCGGTCTTCAGAAATCTCAAGCGCGCGGGCACATTGAAGAACAGATCCTCCACGCGCGCGCTGGTTCCGGGCGGGCGGCCGATTTTCTCGATCTGGCCCGCCTTGCCGCCTTCGACCCTCAAGCGCGCGCCTTCGCGGGCTTCCTGTACACGCGAGCTGAGCGTCATGCGCGAGACCGAACCGATCGACGCGAGCGCCTCGCCGCGGAATCCCAACGTCGAGACGCGAAAAAGCTCCTCGGCGCGCGCCAGCTTCGAGGTCGCGTGACGCGAGACCGCCAGCTCCAGTTCATCCGCCGGAATTCCAAGCCCGTCATCGGCCACTTCGATCAGCCGGCGTCCGGCCTCGTCGACCGCGATCGTGACTGCGCGCGCCTGCGCGTCCAACGCGTTCTCCAACAATTCCTTCACCACCGAGGCGGGGCGCTCGATCACCTCGCCCGCCGCGATCTGCGAGGCTACTTCGGGTGCAAGCAAGCGAATGGGCATGGAGCGATTATAATCTCCTCGTGAAGTACACCACCGTATTTTTCGATCTGGACGATACGCTCTACCCCGCCTCAACCGGATTGTGGCAGATTCTCAAAGAGCGCATGCACCTGTACATGCGCGATCGCATGTCCATCCCGGAGACGGAGATCCGCGGCCTGCGCGAAAAATATTTCATGCAGTATGGAACCACATTGCGCGGCCTGCAGGCACATCACCCGATCGATACCGAGGACTACCTGGCGTACGTCCACGATGTGCCGGTGCGAGACTACCTGAGGCCCGATCCGGTGCAGCGCTCGGTGATCGCCTCGCTTGGCACCCGCAACCTGGTGTTCACGAACGCAGATGCTCCCCACGCGCGGCGCGTGCTGGCCGCCCTCGAGCTGGACGACCTGATCGAGGACGTGGTCGATGTGAACGCCATGGCGCCCTACTGCAAACCGATGCCGGAGTCTTTCGCGATCGCGCTGAAGGCGGCAGGCGCCGCGGCTGCGTCGGACTGTGTGATGATCGATGACCTGACACGCACCACCCGCGCCGCACGCGCGTTCGGCATTTTCAGCGTGCTTTACGCCGGCGACGGCGCCCGCCTGGACGCCGATGCCAG
>DASXQN010000206.1:0-1939 GCA_036507155.1 Anaerolineales bacterium | reverse complement strand
CCTTCATCGACGGCGCCCGTGAGCGTCCCGAAGAGTTTAAGACAAGGCTGCGCTATTTCATAAAGATGGCAGAGAAGAACAAGCTATACGGATTTGGCGGGATAGAAAAGCACTTCGGGGATTGATCCAAAGCCTGTTCGCGCTGCCGTTTGGGTTAGAACAATCGTCCCTGTTCCATGCTGCCCGCGTCCGCCTCATCCCACGGGAGAGGCGAGATCGGTACTACCTGCGCCACGCGCCGGTGCAGCTCACGGCATAACCACGGCGCGGTGATGTTCTCCGGCGAATGGCAGAAAACGAAGGCATCTACTCCGGCTTGCAATTGCGACACAAGGTAACTTCCCCACTCGTCGAGGAACTTCTGATTAGCTTCCGGCTGGGGGTGACCAATGTATCGAATAAACAAGAAGTCGGTTGTAGTGTCCGGCAACACAGGGACATCCGGTTTGCGCGCGCGTGCTTCCAGCAGCGTCTGATAGATGCTGCCCTTGAGGACCCTGTCGCCATCCAGGCTGCGGATCGGTCGGGTGTCGATCACCACGCGCGCCATGCGATGCGCGGAAAGCAGCTTGTTCAACGCTTCATGATGCAGCCCATCGAACCAATCCAGATGACGCACCTCCACGCCCAAGCGTGCCTCTGCCGGCCAGGCTTCCAGAAATCCCTGCAGATCATCGAACAGACTCGGCGAATACCGCGGGGGAAGCTGCAGGAACATCGGTCCGAGCCGCGTCCCGAGCCGGGTCATCGCATCGACGAATTGGCGCGCCGCCTCGATCTCCCCGGCCAGCCGACCCTCGTGGCTGATCGCCCGCGGGACCTTCGGGCAGAAACGAAAAGGTTCCGGCGTTTCCGAAACCCATTGGTCGACCGTCTTCGGCGAGGGCACCGCGTAAAAGGTGGTGTTCCCTTCTATAGCCGTCAGTCTGCGCGCGTACTCGTGCAGGAACGCAGCGGGCCTGGTGCCTTCCGGATAGAAGTTTCCCGCCCAGCCCTTGAACGACCAGATCGGGCAACCGATGAACAACTGCATCCCGATATTATATAATGCCTTGTGTCAGCTCTTCCATCGCTCGATTCACGGCAGGATTAGGATTCAGATACGATTTGGAGGCGCAAGATGACGGCAGACATTCCTGAGAGCATGCACGCGGCGCAGTTAGATCAAGACGGCGGACCCCTGCAGGTGCGACGCATTTCGGTCCCGCGACCCGGCCCGGGCGAGGTTCTGATCCGGATGGCCGCCTCGCCGATCAATCCGTCGGACCTTGGATTCCTGTCCGGTGGGTACGGCGAAGAGAAAACCTTCCCGGTGGTGCCCGGCCTGGAGGGCAGCGGCACGGTCATCGCCTCGGGCTCGGGCCTGCTGCCAAAACTCCTGGTGGGAAGACGCGTCGCCTGCACCAAGTCCGCGCATGCGGGCGGCGCCTGGGCAGAATACATGATCGCACGCGCGTCCGCATGCGTGCCCTTGCGGCACTGGATCTCGCTTGAGCAAGGCGCGATGCTGGTGGTCAACCCACTGACCGTCCTGGCGTTTTTCGATATCGCCAAACAAGGCCAGCACGCGGCCATCGTGAATACCGCCGCGGCCAGCCAATTGGGGCGGATGTTGCTCAGGCTGTCGCTGCGGCGCGGCGTGCCGCTCATCAACGTCGTGCGCAAACCGGAGCAGGCTGAAATACTTTCGGGCCTCGGAGCCACACATGTACTGGTCAGCCGCGAGCCTGATTTTCAGCGCAAGTTACGTTCGCTCACGCACGAACTCAGCGCGACCTTGATCCTGGACGCGGTGGCGGGCGGGTTCACACAGCAACTGATCGATGCGGCGCCGCAGCGCAGCCTGATCCTGTTGTACTCGATGCTTTCCGGCCAGGCCGCGCGCATCAATCCCAACAGCATCTGGTACGACGAAATACGGGTCGAGGGATTCCACCTC
>DASXQN010000205.1:0-1542 GCA_036507155.1 Anaerolineales bacterium | reverse complement strand
CTTCGCGGGTCCCGGCCGCGCCTGGCTCTACGCCTGTAGCAGCGACAAGGTCTATCGCCGCAAAACACTGACCGCAGCGGCGCACATACCGTAATCAGCTAGTCTGGTGATGCGCATGTCCTAGAACCTTCACGTATCTCGGGGCGGTCCGCCTGCCGGTCGGAGGTCGGGATTAGTCGCACCCATTTTGCCATTGATGTTTGGACTTGCGGAAATAACTCTTTCACTCGTGCGCTGCCATCCTTCGATGGACGTCGTCAGTCTCAGCGCGATCGACCCTTGGAATGTCGGCAACGCAATCTTCAATTGATTCTTCCTGGCCTTCATGGTGTTCCTCTTGATGACTCGGCCGCTGCTGGCATCCACGTACTCCACCTGCCATGTCCCCGTGCGTCCGCTGAGTGTCACGTCGTGACCGCGTACCTTTCTCAGCGGCCACTGAGGCGGAACGCACCGAGCATCCCGAAACCAGCCAATTAAGTGCTGATCGTTGCCCAGCATGGCTCCCATCAGCTCCGGGGCTGCGCACGCCACCGGAGCGAAGTCCGTAAAGTCGATCCCTTTGACAAAAGCCGCTGCCGGCGCGACTGCCTGTTCGTAATGTCGGCACACGTCGGCCCGCTCGAACTGGTCCCAGCCGTCCTGCCACCAGAGCATCCGTCCGCTCATCGCGCCCGACACCACCGAAGCCCAAATCGCATGACGAATCCCCACCTCGGCGCCGGGCGCGACATCCAACGTGCCGCGGGGTGGAGCCCAATCCAATCCGCATTCCCCGATCAGCACCGGTTTGCGGTAGGTCTGCAACCGCTCGCCCACGGATTTGAGGATCAGTTCATCCAGGTTGCCGGCATAAGGATGAGCGGCGTAAGGATGCACCTGCACAATCTGCACCGCGTCGCTGCTCAGGAGCTTTGGCCAGACGTTGACCCCCGCCTGCGAAATGGTCGTCGGCCGATGGGCTGGGTCCGCGGCGCGGACCACGGCTGCGGCCTGCACGGCAAACTCGACCGCGCGGTCCTCCGTGGCGCCGGTGATGAGATCAACCTCGGAAAAAATTTCCCAACCGACGATGCATCGGCGGGATGCCCAGTGCTTCACGAATGTCTCCAGCCGCTTGAGCCAGAGTTTGCGGCATGCCGTGTCTTCCAGCAATTCGCCGGGCCGTTTCGCGGGTCCACCGAGGGCCGCATTGAACGAACTCTTCTCCCAGTGGTGCCAGGTCTCTCCGCGACTGCCGTCATTCCAATCAGACCAGATACCCAACACAGGCAGAACGGCCAGGCGATATTTCTCTGCTGCATCCAGCACGGCGTCCCACGCCTTGAGCATGTCGGGATGAATCTCCCCCGCCTTCTCCCCTGGCGGACTGTAGGTGAAGTGAATCCGCATGAACCAATGTAACGCCGCGCGATGACCACGTTGCAAAGCACACGACGTTTACCGGATTCTTCGTCCAGCGGTCGGTAATGTAGCTTTCCAGGGTCAACGCGTTGGCTTTGAGCTGGTCGCTTTTCCGCCAATTGATGCCTTTCCAGTGTC
>DASXQN010000204.1:0-9032 GCA_036507155.1 Anaerolineales bacterium | reverse complement strand
TTGTGTCACCCTGAGGAAGCTGGGCCCGGAACAGAGTGACGGGCCGCGACCGACGGGTCCCTTCTCGGCGCAAAAGAGATCCTTCGGTCGCAGCCCTTCGCTGTGCTCAGGGCTTTAGCTCCCTCAGGATGACACGATTGGCCGCGTAATCAATGTCCCTGCCGGCGATCGGCCTGCTGTTCTTATCCGCGGCGCTCCACACGTTCTGGAATCTCCTTCTCAAACAAGCCGGCGGAAAATATATCGCCACCTTTTGGACCGTTGTATTAAGCGGCCTGATCTTCGCGCCGGTCCTGTTCTTCACGGGCCTGCCGCCGCGCAGCCAGTGGCCGTTGCTGTTGATCAGCGCCATCGTGGAAGTGGCTTATTTTCTGAGCCTTTCCCAGGCCTATCAAGACCATGATTTCTCGCTGATCTATCCGGTGGCACGCGGCACCGCGCCGGCATTTCTCACGCTGTGGTCGATCCTAATCCTGGGCGAACGCCTGACGAGGGGCGGCGCGGCCGGACTCGCGTTGATCGTGATCGGGTTGATGGTCGCCGGCGGCAGCAGCTACCTCGCCGGCGGGGTGCCGCCGAGACGCGCGCTTGTGCTCGCGTTGCTGACCGCGCTGTTCATCTCGATCTACTCGTTCATCGATGGATTTGCCGTCAAGCACGGCCCGACCGTCTCGTATGCCATCGGCATCTTTACGCTGATCCCAATCCTGATCACGCCGTTCGTGCTGCTCCGTTATCCGCGCGCCCTCCTGCAACAGGAGTTATCGGCGAACTGGAAGCGCCTGGCACTGATCGCCGTCCTGGGCGTCTGCTCGTACATCCTGGCGCTGACGGCGTACGCGCTCGCGCCGCTCAGTTATGCGGGCGCCATCCGGGAGGTCAGCGTGGTCTTTGGCGCGTTCGCCGGCTGGAGGCTGCTCGGCGAAAAGATGGGAGGGGCGAGGCTGTTCGGCGCGGCGATCATCTTCGCGGGGATTCTGATGATCGCGTTGTTTGGGTAGGGGCGTATCATACCCTTACGGGCACACGTGCTACGCCCCTTCAGCCGACGGCGGTTACGCCGTCGGCTGATTTTTTTTCAAACATATGCTTTCAAAGCCTGGAAGTCTTTTTCGAGCGTTTCTTTTTGGTCCCGGCGATATAGGGCGAACGCCGGGTGAAACAGCGGCAGGACGATGAGGCTGCCAAAGGAAGCCTTCGCCTTCAACGGACGTCCGTGCAGGTCGCTGATCTTCTGGCCCTGTTCCGGCATGCGGAATTCCCCCAGGATGAAGTCCATGGCGAAGCGGCCCAACGTCACGATCACACGCGGTTGAATGATCTCGATCTGTTTGCGGAGATAAGGGGTGTAGGCCTCGATCTCCTTCGGCTGAGGCGCACGATTTTCAGGAGGTCGGTCCTTCAATATGTTCGTGATATACGCGTCGCCGCGCGCAAGGCCGATGGATTCCAATAAGCCATCCAGCATCCGTCCCGCTGACCCGACAAACGGCCGGCCCTTCAGCGCTTCCTGCTTGCCTGGGGCCTCTCCGATGAACATCACCCGCGCCTCGGGGCTGCCTTCGCCCACGACGGCCTGATATTCGTTCTCTTTGCGATAGGCATACAGGGGCAGGTCCGCTGCATTCCGGACCTGCCTTTCAAGCGCCTTCAGTTGCGCGGCTTTGTCGCGTGCCAATCGGATCTCCTGATGCTATCGTCTGCCTTATGCTTACGAACACTTGGAGTCCGCGTTGGGGCGAGGCATGCCTCGCCCTTACTCTGTATCCTTGCGCGAATCCAATTCATTGACCGGTTTATTCGCCGCCAGCCACGCGGCGCGCCGGCGAAACAGATCCGGCACGGCCGCATTCTCGTTGGCGATCAGGGCCTGCAGGTCTGCGGTCAACAGCCGGCCCGCCTCGACGACGATCCGGCCGCCGACCATGGTCATATCGACATCGCCTCCCTGCACGGCATGGACCAGGTTGTGATGCAGGTTCCCGCCATCGGGGGCCGTGAGGAAGGGCGTCATGCGGGGGGTATTGGTGCGGATCGCGATCAGGTCGGCTTGCTTGCCAACTTCAATCGAACCGATCTCGCCGTCCAGGCCCAGCGCGCGGGCGCCTCCGATGGTGGCCATCCGGCATACCGACCAGGCGTCCAGCGCTGCCGCGTCGAGCTTCGTCAACTTCGCCAACAGCGACGAAACCTTCATCTCTTCGAACATGTCCAGATTATTGTTTTCCTTTTCGCCATCGGTGCCCAGCCCCACAGCCACCCCGCTTGCCAGCAGCGCCTCGACCGGGGCCGCGCCGCTGGCGAGCTTCATGTTGCTGACGGGGTTGTGCGCCACGCCCACACGGTGCTGCGCCAGCAGTTCGATCTCGTGGTCCGAAAGCCACACGCAATGGGCCAGCAGCACGTGCGGCGCGTCCAGCAACCCAAATTTCTCCAGCGCTTCGATCGGCCGCTGGCCGTACCGCCGCTGAGTCTCCTCGACGTCGAAGCGACTTTCATTGGTATGCGTGCAGAAACCGACTTGATAGCGCTTGCTCATCTCGATGGCGCGCTGATATGCCGGGAGAGATGCATAAAACATGTGCTCGAGGCCGACCCACACATGGATCCGGCCGTCTGCGCCGCCATGCCATTGCTGGATCAAGGCCTCGTTGGTATCGAGTGTTTCAAAATAATCGTGGTCCGGATGCTCTGCTACGTAGGGAACCAGCACAGCGCGTATACTCAGCTCGGCCGCGGCCTTGGCGCTGCCGTGCATGTATCTCCACATATCCACGATCGTCGTCGTGCCGGAGAGCAGGGCCTCCGCGTAACACAGCCAGGAGGCGATCTCGGCCTCGCGCGCGGTCAGCACGCGATGCATCGGATCGATGTACTGCTGCAGCCATTCCCATACAGGCAGGCCTTCCGCAGTGCCGCGCAGCAGACCGGAGTGGGCGTGAACGTTGATCAGCCCCGGCATCAGCAGACGATTCGTCAGCCGCTTGACCGAGACGCCCGGGTTGGCCGCGATCAACGCGGCGGCCGTGTCCACGGCCTGGATGCGGCCGTCGGAACCGATCAAGACCGCGCCGTCCGGGATGACCGCATTGTCGGCATTCATCGTGAGCAAGACGTCGGCGTGCAGGAGAGTGGTCTTCATCTTGTACCTTGCCCGAAAAAGTTTAACAGGTACGCGCGACGAGACGCGCGGCGATCACTGCAGCGGAGTATAGCAGAATCTGTTTGGCTGGCTTACGGGAGGTTTACGCGTAAATGTTTGACGTCATTCAACAACGGCAGGGCTAATCGTGTTGGATCGCTGGAGCTGAGCACACCCGGCGGCGTAATGTATCCCGCCTGGCTGAACAACCATTCATGCAGGATCTTTTCCGTCACCCCAAGCGGCTGCAGCGCCTGGAGCACGGCGCGCACCAGCAGCTCTTTGTATTTGGGGACATCGATTTTTCCCGGATCGAGCCTGACGGGGGAATCCCAGGCGAACACGCCGGGGCCAGGAGCCACATAGATAAAGCGCGCTTTTTCGCCCATCTTCAAGACCTTGCCGTGAGATTTGAGTTCTTTTGCCACAATGGCGGCGGAAGATAAGACGCTGTATTCCTCCGGCGCGCGGCTCAAGGTTTGAGAGATCACCAGATCCGCCATGGGGATCTGCCTGTTTTTCAAAGCGGACAATCTCTTGCGCACCATTTCCAATATTTCAGGCAAAAGTCGCCCAAGCCTGGCGGGGTCGGGCTCCCTGGCCAGGATCTTCAGAGCCTGCTGTTGTGTGTCCCTTGTGAAATTGGAAGTATCGCCGCGGCGCAGTGCCAATCCGCGCACCATCAATTCGCCATCTTCGGCTGCGCCAAAAAAACAATTGGCAAGCGATATGTTTGGGTTTTCGCGCGAAGCCAGAAAAACGAACCAGGGATACGTGTTCTTCAAAACGATCGGCAGGCGTGTCTCCCGCTCGATCTCTTCCGCCAGGGCCTGGAAATCGGCACGCGTCGCGCCGGGACGCGAGACAAAGAGGCTGTCGACATACAGATGCAGCACGCGGAAGCCCCGGGCTTCGGCCACATCTCTTGCCTGGGTGATGATCTTTCTCGAAAGAAAGGACACCACCTCATGGCAATTCACGCGGCCAAACACAGAATTGGCAAACCCCAAACGCCCGTAACAGACGACCGTAAGCCATTTCAATGCATCGGTGACCGCCTGGATGACTTTATAGCGGGAGTTCCCGGCCGAGCGGTTTGGATCGTCCTTTTTGAGCATGTTGAGTTGCTGTTTCAAGGCCAGCCGCTTTTGCCACATCGGCCTGAGCGCTTCCGCGATGAGCCCGAGTTGAGGGATGATCTTCACTCCCAATTCGGGGATCTCCAACCCTTCTTCTTCCGCTTCCAGCGCGACCACCGTTTCAGGGGACACGTTGTACTCGACCATGACAGAGGCCATCATGGAACTGAAATCCAAAACAGCCACATCGCCAAAGATACCGGCCGGCGGTTGAAACACCAACCCGCCTCGATCCGCTCTGACGAGCTGGTTGTAGGTCTTGGCGATCTCCCCTTTCTGGCGCCGAAACGGGACGAGTGTCTCGCGCCGCATGGCGGTCAGGTTTTGCATGGCCGCGATCGCCGCCCCGGGCGAGCGCCTGGCTACTTCCTGTAAAGGCAGGCTGCTGAAACGCACCTGCTCGATGGCCCCGATCAACTGGTAATGGTTATAGGTCATGCAGTTCTTGCTATCGATATGCAGCCGCCCGGATAAGTGCGCTTGTTCCTTAATGATGTGGGGACGCCCATAACTTCGAAAAGTGGCTTCCTTGCGCCAGCGGATCGCCTGTGAGGCATCCCGGTTGGGATTGAAGGGGATGCCGGTCTCTTTCGACAGTTTTTGCAGATGACGAAAGATCCAGGTATCCCCGAACTGTGTCAGGATCATATCGGGATCGTATGTCGCCAGGATGCCGTTGAACAATGTCAGAAGCTCGCGCGGCCGGTTTAACGGTGCGCGAATATAGGTATCCTCATATCGAATGATGAGGGACAGCGGCGGCGCATGGGACGGGTCGCTGTCCGGCCTCAGGCTCAATTTTCTCAGTCTGGGCAGCCTGGGCTCGAGGTCCCAGGGCGTATCCAGGGCTTGAATATCCGTTATTTTTCGGTCCGCGCCGGCAGTGACCTTGCAATAGGCCATCATGAAAACATCGTACGCCGCGGCATAGCGCAGCGACAGGGGAATATCGACGTCATAATAGATCAAGTCGGGGAATTGATCCTGGGCGGAACGAAAGATCCCCTGGAAATCCGCGGGGTTCGTGATCTTGACTCCCAGCACCACCTGCGGGCCGTCGAATAATTCCTCCTTTTCGGCGCGCTCGAACGCTACCGTCTCCGGGGGATATTTCGAGCGCAGGAAAAGACCCGCCTCACGCAGCTGCTCGCTGGAGCCACGGATATAGAAAGTCGTCACCAGATCATGGTAAAGACAATGAGGCTTTCCATCTTCCCCCACCAGCCACAGGACGATTCCCTTTTCGGGACCGGCATACAGATCGAAGAGCCAGCCGTTATATTCGGTCATGGCTGGCTTTTTTTAAGAGCGTCCAGCTGGTCTTCCAACCGCTCAATGCGGGAAAAATGCTCGTTGTGGACGCTGTCGTTTCTTTCCCGCTCCACCACCAACAAAAGCACAAGCGCGGCCTCGATCGGCGTCAGCTCGGTGGCGTTGGCGATCGCCGCCCGATGGTTCAGGATGGATTCACTGAACCGCTTGAATATCAACCGCTTGCTCCAGGGAAGCATCGAGGCCAGAGGCTCAAGCGCGGCGATCACCTTTTGGGCCAGAGGGGTGCTGGCCAGCAGCGTTTTACCCATCCGCGCCCTCGAAAAGACCGGGTTGCGAGGCCGTTTTGGAAGATACTTCCTCCATCCGGATGACTTCATCGGCGATCTCGATCACAAAAGGCAGGAAATCTTCATACTCCTCCTGCGGGATATACCGCACGAATAGCACAACGGGTCTGATCAGGGCCAGGCGCTTCAAATGTCCACAGCATTCCTCCAGAACCCGGTAACGCAGGTCCAGGTCGACATCCGCGTTGTGGAAATGATGCAGGAAGTCCAACACCAGCAGCAGATCCCTGCCGGCGTCGCCGTCGGACAGCAGGTCCAGCACTTGCAGACAGGTGGAGGGACGCGTCAGACGGATATGCTCCAGACTCTCGTGAACTGCCACGGTGTGCCGGCGGACGGCGCGTCGCAGGCTGTCCTGGTCCGGCAGCCATTCGCTGGCAGGGATGATGCGGAAAGTACCGGTGAGCGTCAGGCGGGCGATCAGTTCGGTCACCGCTTCCCGTTCACTCCCCATGATTTCGATGAGGGACAAACCGGGAGACCGTCCCCGCACTGCCAGACGGTCCACTGCAAGATCCAAAAGGTCATTCATATTTCCAGCGTAACAGGCGTGGAATTAAAAAACAATCCCCTGCGCGGGGATTGAGGTGAGATTTATTTGTGGATTTTTTGATGGACCCACCGGTCGGGTTTCAGGAATCGCTCGGTCTACTGGTGGTGGTAATTCCACCATTCTTCAGCCGGCCAGCTTCTTAGCGCATGACGGATCTCGCCGCGGCTGCGCAAGTTGAATTTGCGAAATATATTTTGCAGGTGAGTTTGTATCGTTCCATATTCGACCCCCAGAATGTCCGCGATCTCGTAATTCTTGTACCCCATGCGGATGAGGGCCGCCACCTCACGCTCCCGGCTCGAGAGCGAAAACCAGCGCTGCCGGACGGCCGCTTCCGCCGGAAAAATATCGAGTTCTGCCACCGCCAGGCCTGACTCAAAGGCGCGGCCATTGCGTCCCTTCCGTTTTTTCTGGAACAATTGCCGCAGACGCGGAGGAATTAAAAACATTCGAGAAACAATAGACAGCAAGAATCATTTCTTTAGGCAGATCTCCTGGGCGGCAAATCTAAGGATACGAGCGAAAACAAGTACATCCCAGAACCAAATGTTTCGTTCGAAATGAGCACCCACTCGCCATGCTCACAGCTCGCTTGGCAGGGTGGGTGAAAGAATGGAACAAGGAGCATTATAGTAGAACATTTGTTCTTTGTCAAGACTCCCGCGGTTCCGCCCGGGACAAGCCGTCGAAAAACGTAAACCAGCCATGGTGGCCGAGGCATTCGCCGGCTGGCGTCTACTGGGAAAATGGGCGGCGTGCGGCTGGTTCGGCGAGGCGATCATCTTCGCGGGCATCCTGATGATCGCCTGACTCGGCTGCGGCGCAGGATTAAAAACCCTTGCGCAAAACGATACATTGACACTGTATACATCTGTATATATAATATACAACTGTATATAGTAAAGGTCGGTAGCAGTGGCAACCCTCATCTACGCAGTTGGAAACCAGTCGAATAAAGTGTACCGAGTTTATGGAACATGGGGGGAGCGCCGCCTTTCCACGGTCCAGTCTAGGAGGGAGCTTTACGGCCTCTTGGCTAACGAGCTCGGGTTACTTCCCTCTTCATCACGCAAGGAGGTCGTCTTTGCTTTAATGGACAAATCATGGGATGGAAGCCGATGGGTTGATGACTTTCGTATCAAATTGAAAGCTACTCGTCAGAACAAAGGCCTTACCCAAGCCCAGCTCGCGGGCAGGGCTGGACTTAGCCTGGAGGCCATTCGCACTATTGAGCAGGGCGTACGACGGCCAAGTGTAGATACATTGCGGCGTTTGGCGGTCGTTCTACAAGTTGACGTTAGCGAGTTGCTCAGAATGCCAGCAATTGATCCGGCTAGTGAAACACACGAGGTGATCTTTTCATGACTATTCCCATGCAGAATCGCTCCATAAATCAAAGCTATGAAATGTCTGCACAAAAGGTTGGTGAGACGGTTCGCTGATGACCGCAATGACAATTCCTGCTGAACGCGGCAATTCGGTGTGCAAATATCAATTTTGGGAGATCTATCACATATGAACAAGCTAAGAGTAGCAGAAGTGTTTGCCGGGATTGGAGGAGTGACTGGCGGGTTTTTGGACGCTGGAGGCTACGAGGCTGTGTTCTTGAACGATAACGATCCAGCCGCGCGCGACACTTTTGTCCATAACTTCCCAAAGCTTAAGAATAGTTACCATGTGCGGAGTGTTCGGACCCTTAGTGGGCCTGACTTATTGGAGTTGGCAGGCGGGCAGGTAGATGGTTTGCTCGGATGTCCTCCATGTCAGGGATTGAGTGCCGCGGGGCCACGCAATGAGCATGATCAGCGAAATGAACTGCTTCACGAAATGCATCGCTTAATTTGGAGTATAAGACCGAGGTTCTTCGTAATCGAGAACGTGCCAAGGCTGCTGCATACAGAGCTTTATAAGGATTTTGAATCCTCCTTGAGCCGCCACTATGAGCTTCTAGGCGTTGTACTAAACGCTGCTGAGTTTGGTATCCCCCAGCTCCGTTGTCGCGCTGTCGTAATCGGTTTCCGTAAGGATCTCGGGCTACGACCTTCAATGCCTTCACCTACCCACGGTGGTTCGGGCAGGGTCTTTGCTTATCCCACCGGTGGATACATTGCGCCAGAAGGGCCAACAGGACGCCGCGTTTTCAAGCTCCGAAGAGACGTCAGCCTTCCAAATCGACCACTTGTGACATTGCGGCAAGCATTAAGCGACCTGCCAACAAATATTCCCCCTGACGAAGAGGAGCCTAGAGAATATGCTCGGTCACCCATGTCTGCATACCAACAGCAAATGCGCTGGGGTGCTCAATATTTATGGAATCACAGGGCTTGGGATCACGGGCCCGCAATGATTAAACTTCTCGGAGGAGTTAAGCCTGGAGACTGCCCAAAGACCTATGGTGGTCGAGCACGCAACACAACATACTTCTCTCAGGCATACGCACGGTTACACTCAGATGGTCTAGCGCGAACGATCACAACCAATTTTCACAACCCAGGCAGTGGACGCTTCACCCATTATGCCGCACCACGAACGCTCACAATACGCGAGGCCCTACGGATACAAGGTTTCCCGGACAC
>DASXQN010000203.1:0-6953 GCA_036507155.1 Anaerolineales bacterium | reverse complement strand
GTGATCGAGAATCAAGCGCCTACCCGCCACCTGCGCGTTCCTGTCTCGCCCGTCGATGGCGAGGTGCGCGTGAACATGCAGAAGGACCTCGCCAAGATTGCGCTCGTCGAGCGGCATAAGCGAACCGGCACGGTCAGCGTGGGCCTGGTGAGCGGATTTGGATTCACGCAGAAATGCGCCATCGCCTCCACCATTGCGCACGATTGCCATCACATGATCGTCGTCGGCACGGACGAGACCTCGATGGCAGTGGCGGCCAACACGCTGGGGCGCAGCGGCGGCGGGCAGGTGGTAGTCAAGAACGGCCGCGTGATCGGCATGATCGAGTTGAAGATCGGCGGCCTCATGTCAACGGAGCGCGCCGAGGTCGTCGCCAAGAAAACGGCCACGATCCTCGCGGGGTTCAAGGCCTGCGGTTGCAAACTCAACAATCCCAACATGCAACTCAGCCTGCTGGCGCTGGCCGTCATCCCCGAGCTGCGCATCTCCGATAAGGGTCTGGTGGATGTCACCCGCTTCGTGCTTATCCCGGTGCTGGAGAAATAATGCCTAACTTTCCTTTCCAACGTTTGCAATCTGATCTGGCTGTGTTGATCGCACGCACGCCGGCCGGCCAGCGCCTGCCCTCAGAACCGGACCTGGCAAAGCAACTCGGCGTGTCGCGCGCTACGCTGCGCGAGGCCATGCGCACTTTCGAGACCCAGGGACTGATCCGCCGCCGACAGGGCGCCGGGACCTTCGTGGTGGGGCAGGTTCCCGTCATCGAGAGCGGCCTCGAAGTGCTCGAAAGCCTCGAGACCATGGCGCGGCGCCTGGGCCTGGAGATCACGGTGGTGGATCTGCGCATCGAACAGATCACCGCCGATCCGGAGCACGCCGAGGTGTTGGGCGTGCAGCCGTCAGCGAAGTTGACGCGCGTGCGGCGCGTTATGCGCGAGGACGGGCGGCCCGTCGCCTATCTCGTGGATACCCTGCCAGACGAAACGCTCAAGGCGCAAGACCTGCCCCCGACGTTCAAGGGTTCGGTGCTGGATTTCCTGCTCGAGCGCGGCGACCGGCTGACGGTCTCGCGGGCGGCGATCAGCGCCTCGGGGGCTTCGGCCGAGGTGGCGCGTGCGCTTGAGATCCAGCGCGGAGATGTGCTGTTACAGTTCACATCCAAGCTGTATCAAGACGATGGCCGAATCCTGGATTATTCGCACACCTACCTGATCCCGGGCTATTTCAACTTCCACGTGGTCCGCCGCGTAGGCGGCAGATAATTTTGTTGTAACGTTTGAACGTGTGAACGTTCGAACGGTTGCACGCAGAGGAGCTCCATGACCGAGAAAGTTCCAGAAATACAGGCTCGCGTCGCGGCGGCCGGCGAGGATATGATCCGTTTCATGCGCGAGATCTGCGCGATCCCCTCGATGGACTCGCAGCTCAAGCGGGTCGGCGAGCGCATCGCACAGGAGCTGAACGTGCTCGGATTCGACGAGGTGCGCTTCGATAAGATGGGCAACATCCTCGGACGCATCGGTCCTTCGGCTTCGCTCAGGAGTCAGCGCGTTATCGTGTATGACTCGCATGTGGATACCGTCGGGGTCGGCGATCCCTCCGAGTGGGAGTGGGACCCGTTCAAAGGCAAGGTCGAAGACGACGTGCTCTTCGCGCGCGGCGCCTGCGATGAGAAAGGCTCGACACCCGGCATGATCTACGGCCTGGCCATCGGGCGCGATCTCGGTCTGCTCGACGGCTGGACCGCGTATTATTTTGGCAACATGGAGGAATGGTGCGACGGCATCGCACCGAATACCTTCGTGGAGGTCGACCCGAAGGTCAAGCCGGATTTCGTCGTCATCGGCGAACCAACCAAGATGCAGGTATACCGCGGGCACAAAGGCCGGCTCGAGATGCGTGTGGTCTCGAAGGGCCGCTCCGCGCACGCAGCCTCCAACCATCTGGGCGACAATGCCATCTATAAGCTCTTGCCCGTGATCGAGGGCATCCGCGATCTCGAGCCGCAGCTCGGCGACCATCCTTTCCTCGGGCATGGCAAGATCACGGTCAGCGACATGCACGTGAAAACGCCTTCGCTGAACGCGGTGCCTGACGAGGCGATCATTTACCTCGATCGCCGCATGACATTCGGTGAGACCAAGGAGCAAGTTAAAGCGCAAGTCGAAGCGCTCATCCCCGCTGAATACCGCGGGAGCGTTAGCGTGGAAGAGCTGTTCTACGACGAGCCTTCATATACAGGCTTCGTGTATCCTGTGGACAAATACTTTCCCGCCTGGGCCTTGGACGAGCATCACCCCCTGGTCGACGCCGGGCAGGCGGCGCGGCGCGCGATCGGTCTGCTGGACGCGCCCAGCGGTAAGTGGAATTTCTCTACCAACGGCATCTACTGGGCCGGCAAGGCCGGCATCCCCTCGATCGGCTTCGGCCCCGGCGATGAAGAGACGGCCCACACCGTCCGCGACTCGGTTTCGCTCACGGACATGGTCAAGGCTGCCGAGTTCTATGCACTGCTTCCCTCTTTGATCCCGTGAAAACCCTCGAGATTCGCAGACATTCCACGCGCACCAAACCGGGAGAACATCTATCGCAGGCCGGCGTGACCCTGGCCCGCCAGGTTGGCGAAGGGATGGGTCCATTCGACGGCGTACTCACCAGTACTCTGCCGCGCGCCTTCGAGACCGCCATCGCCATGGGCTTCGCGGTCGATGTGCAGGACAAGTTGTTAAATCCCTACGGCGGCGCGGTGGAGAAGGAAGTCCCATGGCCGGCCACTTTTCCGGATTACGCCGCGGCGGTCGATCGCGGCAACGCGACCTGGAAATTCGCGCGGCGGCTGCTCAAATTCTTTTCAGAGCTCGCCGAAGATCTCGAGGACGATCGCGTCGCGCTGCTGGTCAGTCACGGTGGCGTGGTCGAGATCGGCGCGGTGGCGTGTTTGCCGGACGCCGATCACGCGTCCTGGGGCGCAGGCCTGGGGCTTTGTGAAGGTGTGCGCCTGTTCTGGGATAATGGAAAGTTCGAGAAGGCAGAAATACTCAGGATTTCAAAGTAGTCTGCTGGTCGGCTGGTCAGTTGGGATCCAACATATGATCGAAGGGGGTGTGAAGTGGGGACCGTCAAAAACTTTGAGGAGATGAAGGCCTGGCAGAAGGCTCGTGAGTCCGCCAGCAATATTTATGCTCTGACCCGCAATTCGAAATTCTCACGCGATTTTGGGCTGCGGGATCAGATTCAAAGGGCAGCGGGATCCGTCATGCACAACATCGCCGAAGGCTTTGAAGCCGGGCATGATCCCGAATTCGTCCGATTTCTCCGAATAGCGCGCCCTTCCGCAGGTGAAGTTCAATCTCAACTTTACCTTGCGCTCGATGCCGGTTATATTACGAACGAGGAGCTCAAGCAGGCGTACGTGCTCCTGGTTGAATCAAAGCGGCTGATCAACGGAATGATTACCTATCTCGCGAAATCATCTAAACCTAGTCGACTAGAAGACTAGAAGACTAGAAGACTAGAAGACTACCAGACAAGGAGACTATATCAATGGAAACTAATTTCCGCGGCCGGGATTTTATCGGCGATCTCGATTTTTCTAAGGAGGAGGTCGAGACCGTCCTGGACGTCGCCTGGGACCTGAAGCGCAAGCGCGCGTTGGGCGAGCCGCATGCCCTGCTGCGGGACAAGACGCTGGCCATGCTCTTCTTCTTTTCATCGACGCGCACGCGCGGCTCGTTCGAGGCCGGCATGGCGCAACTCGGCGGCCACGCGGCCTTCATTGACAGCGAGACCACCCAGATCTCCCACGGCGATACCGCCAAGGAGATCGGCGAGATCTTCGGGCGCTACTTCGACGCGATTTCGATCCGGCAGTGCGATTGGAAGTTCGGAAATGGCTATATCAATGATGTCGCGCGATATTCGCGCGCGCCGGTGCTCAACATGCAATGCGACGTATACCATCCCTTCCAGTGTTTGGCTGACCTGATGACCATCATGGAGAAGAAGGGCCGCGACCTGCGAAAAAAGAAGATCGTGGTGTCGTGGGCCTACGCCGCCTCGTATCTCAAGCCGATCTCAGTCCCTCAATCTCTGATCCTGCAAATGCCGCGCTTCGGGATGGACGTGACGCTGGCGTATCCGCCGGAGTTCATGCTCATGCCCGAGATCGTCGAACAGGCCAGGGAGCAAGCGCGCATCTTTGGCACGGGCTTCGAGATCGTCGCGGAAAAGGACGGCATGAGCCGCGCCTTCAAGGACGCCGACGTCGTCTACGCCAAATCCTGGGGACCCCTGCTGACCACCGCCGATGGCGTCGAGGGCAAGAAGCTTCAGGATTCATACAAGGCCTGGATCACGGACGATGCGAAGATGAAGAAAGCCCGGCCGGACGCGCTGTTCATGCATCCGCTGCCCGCCGACCGCGACGTGGAAGTGACCAACTCCGTCATCGACGGTCCGAATTCGATCGTGTACGATGAAGCCGAAAACCGCCTGCATGCTCAAAAGGCGGTGATGGCGCTCACCATGCAATAAGGAGTCTGAATGCCGAAACTTGCCGTAGTTGCCATCGGCGGAAACTCGCTCATCAAAGACGAGGCGCATAAGACCGTCGAGGACCAGTACCTGGCTGCGAAAGAGACATCCTTCCACATCGCCGACATGATCGAGGCCGGCTGGGATGTGGCCATCGGTCACGGGAACGGACCGCAGGTCGGTTTCATCCTGCGGCGTTCGGAGATCGCGGCCAGGGTGGAGGGCATGCACGAGGTCCCGCTGGAGGTCTGCGGCGCCGACAGCCAGGGCGCGATCGGATACGCGCTGCAGCAAACCCTGCAGAACGAACTGCACCGCCGTGGCGTGAAGAAGTCCGTTGCGACGGTAGTGACGCAGGTCGAGGTCGATCCCGATGACAAGGCCTTCAAGGAGCCGTCGAAGCCGATCGGAAGTTTTATGGAGGAGGCTGACGCGCGGCGGCGCGCGGCAGAGATGGGCTGGACGATCAGGGAAGACGCCGGCCGCGGCTGGCGCCGGGTGGTGGCATCGCCACTTCCGAAAGAGGTCGTCGAGCTGGAAGCCGTGCAGACCCTACTGCAAGCCGGCACCGTCGTAATCACTGTCGGCGGCGGCGGCATTCCCGTGGTGCGGGGGCCGGACGGTGATCTCAAAGGCGTCGCGGCGGTAATCGACAAGGATTACGCTTCCAGCCTGCTGGCTCGATTGATCAAAGCCGATCTCTTTATTATCTCGACGGCAGTCGAAAAGGTCGCGATCAACTTTGGCAAGCCTGATCAAAAGTGGCTTGACAAGATGACTCTCGCCGAAGCCAAGAATTATCTGGCCGAAGGGACACATTTTGCCAAGGGCTCGATGGCGCCGAAGATCCAGGCCGTGATCTGGTTCCTGGAAAATGGCGGGAAGCAGGCCTTGGTCACCAATCCGGAAAATATCGGGCGGGCGCTGAAGGGCGAAACCGGGACCCGCATCGTGCAGTAGACGATTTTCAGTAAAGCCCTTTTGTACACGGAGGACACGGAAGGGCACGGATTCCGTGCAAGCTTCACGCAAAATCCATTCCGTCCGTGACATCCGTGAACTGAGTCTCGCATTCATCTCTCTGATTTTCCTAAAATGCAAAAACGTCTTAAGGTTCTGCTCGCATCACCTTATGCACCTCCGCTCCTGCTGGCCGGCGTTGCCGTTCTGGCGTATGGATTGCTGCTTCCGCAGATGGGCTTCTATTGGGATGACGTGCCCATGTCCTGGATCCGGTACGAACTCGGACCGGAGGCGATGACGCGTTATTTTTCGAACAACCGGCCCGTATGGGGACTGCTCTATCAGATCACGACGCGCATCTTCCCGCAGGTGCCGATCTACTGGCAGGTCTTCGCGCTGTTCTGGCGCTGGGTGGACGCGCTGCTGGTATGGGCGATCGTGCGCGAGCTTTGGCCGAAGCAAACCTCCTTCGCGCTTGTCGTGAGCCTGTTCTTCCTCGTCTATCCCGGGTTCAACGCGCAATGGGTCTCCTATCTCTATAGTCATTTTTTCATCGTGCTCGCGTTTTTCTTGTTCTCACAGTTGTGCATGCTGTGGGCAATGCGGCGCGGCTCGCGCAGCTTAACCGCGCTCGCGCTGCTGTTTTCCGCCTTGAACTTGTGGATGATGGAATACTTCTACGTTCTGGAACTCGCGCGCGGCGCCTTGATTTGGACCGGGCTGCGCGATGACTATGATTCGCGGCCCGCACGCGTCCGCCGGACCCTGAGGCTGTGGACCCCGTACGCGGCGCTTTTCGCGGCTGCAGCATTTTCCCGCGTGTTCATCTTCAACAACCAGGTCTATGGCCTCGGCCTGCTGCCGCGCCTCAAGACGGACTTCTTTACAACGCTATGGTCTCTGATCCAAAATGCCTTGGTGAGTTTCTGGACCGTAAGCGCGGCGGCCTGGATGCAAGCATTTCGATTGCCGGATCCCGCAGTCCATGGGCCGCGCACGATACTGGTGTACGCCGCCGTCGTGCTCGTGGCATTCCTGTTCGTCTTCGCCTTGCTCCGGGCGCGGCAGGATGCGCCGGAACCGCGCGAGCGGCAACGCCGCGAGGCATGCTGGGCGATCGGCCTGGGTCTGATCATGCTGCCATTCGCCAGCGCGCCGTTCTGGCTGATCGACCTGCCGGTCACGCTCGGGTTCCCAGCCAATCGTTTCACGCTCCCTTCCATGTTGGCCGTCAGCCTGATCCTGGCGGGGTTGATCCGTTGGCTGCCTGCGAACAATTTCAGAGTAGGATTGATCGCCGCGCTGGTAGCGCTCGCGGTGGGATGTCAATTCCTTTGGGCAACCGACTTCAGCCGAGACTGGGCCGTGCAGAAGAATCTCTTCTGGCAGATGACCTGGCGCGCGCCGGGCTTGCAATCGGATACGTTGGTTTTGATGAATGAAGAATTGCAGTTTTA
>DASXQN010000202.1:0-5644 GCA_036507155.1 Anaerolineales bacterium | reverse complement strand
GAGCTCGCGATATCCGGAGGCATTGCATGCAAACAGCAGACGAAGCATTTGAGCCCAAGAAACGCAAGAAGAGCAATTCGGGCGGGAACTGGTGGTGGCTGATCATGCTGCACTCCACCTGGGTCATCCTGTTCGGGCTCGGCGCCTGGTACGGTTTTACGAGTTGGCGCTTCGTCAGCGCGGGGAGCGAAGTTCCCGCCACAGTCATCGCCCTGACCGAAAACTACTCATCTGACTCCGGCACGACGTATTCCCCGGTCTTTGAATATCGGGTGAATGGACAAACGTACACGTATGAGAGCGTTAACACCTCCGACCCGCCGAGTCATCAGGTCGGCGATCGGGCCACGCTGCTCGTCGATCCGAGTAATCCGAAGAGGGCGCGCGAAAACACCTTCTGGGAATTATGGCTGCTGCCGGTCATCATGTGCCCGGTATCGCTGCTGGTCGCGGTCATTGCGATCGTGTTGACATTTGTGACAAAGCCATGGAAATAATAAGGGCCATCTACTATCAAGTCTCTCGCCACTGAGGTACCAAGACACCAAGAAAAATGGATTCGTGACTTAGTGCCTTCGTGGTGAATCTTGAGTCTTGAGATGGCAAGGGCGCGCCGGCAAACTCAGATTCAGCCTTTTGTTTTCGACTACAATTGCGGCATGGCAACCTTCACGCTCACGGCGCGCAAGCCTTTCAATTTCCTCTCGGTTGTCAATTCACACGGGTGGAGACAACTCGCCCCGTTCCAACTTGAAACGGACAGCCTGATCTACGTAGACCGATTGTCCAACGGACGCGTGCTCGAGTATCGGATCGCGGCTGCAGCGGGCGGGGTGGCGGTCGAGACGAAGAAAAGGCTGAGCACACCCGAGCAGGCCGAGGTTTCAGCCAAGGTCTCCTGGATGTTCGGCCTGGAGATGGACCTGTCCGCTTTTTACAGCGCATCGCGCGGCGAACCGAAGCTGGCCCGCGCCAAGAAACTCGCGCACGGACGGTTGCTGCGCTCGCCGACCCTGTTCGAAGATGTGGTCAAGACGATCCTGACGACCAACACCTTGTGGGCCGCGACCAAAAACATGAGCGCCAAACTGGTGAGCGAGTTCGGCTCTCCGCTTGGCGACGATCAGGCGAGACGGGCCTTCCCCACTCCAGAGCAGATCGCCGCCTCCAGCCCGGCGGTCATCAAAGACAACATTCGCGTCGGGTACCGCGCGCCGGCCATTCACCAGCTGGCGGTGCGCGTGGCCTCCGGCGAACTGAACCTAGAGTCTCTCCGAACCTCTGCGCTCCCGACCCTGGATCTGCGCAAGGAATTCCTGAAGCTCAATGGGGTGGGACCCTATGCGGCCGCCAACCTGCTAATGATCCTGGGCCGGCATGATTTCATTCCGATCGATTCGTCCGCGCTGGCAGTCGTTTCGCTTGAATGGTACCGGGGCAAACCCGTGACCGCCAAGCACGTGGAGCGACGCTTTAGAAAATGGGGCGAACACAAGGGTCTGGCCTTCTGGTTTTGGGATTGGAAGGAAAACCAGAGTTAGTCGCTACAGAGAGCACAGAGCAACGTTTCTCTGTGGTCTCTGCCTGCACTGTGCCGCGGGCACACGTATGGTCTCGGTGGCGGGTATGGATTATCGTCCTCTACACTTCTACGATCAGCCGATCGAAGCGATCTTCGACTCTCCGCCTGCGCTCGAGAAATCCCCGGACTGCCCGCAAGGCTTCGTGTGGGAGAAGCGCAGTTATCGGATCACCGAGTTGCTGGCTTCCTGGAACGACTTCACGAGGCGGGGCCGCATGGCGCGCAACATGCGTCCAAGCCACGCGGCGGTGGCGGCCAACCGCGGCTCGCTGGGCGTGGGCCGCTTTTACTTCAGGGTGATGGTGGAGGGCGGACAGATCTTCGACATCTATTACGACCGCGCCCCGAAGAATGCCGATCATCGCAAAGGTCAATGGTTTGTGAACCGCGAATTGGTTGAGGAAGGAGATCCCGATGTTTGAGAAACGCCATGAGCCGCTCCTGTCCCGCGCCGAATTCGCCCGGCGCTTGATCCGCTACAGCCTGCTTTCAGGCGGCATCATCCTGATCTCGCTGGCGATCGGCGTGGTCGGCTATCATCTTTTCGAGGGGCTCTCCTGGCTGGATTCGCTGTTGAATGCGTCTATGCTGCTCGGCGGGATGGGGCCCGTCGACAAGCTGAACACGAACGCAGGCAAGATCTTCGCCTCCTGTTACGCGCTATTCTCCGGATTGATCCTGCTGGTTGCGGCCGGCGTGCTGATCAGCCCGCTCTTCCATCGTTTCCTGCATTATTTCCATATGGAAATTGACGATGACGACAATTCCGAGGGTCTGTAGAGAGCGGAAGTCTGTTTGGATATCCAACCTTCGAACGTTCCTCTCGGTCCGCACATAGCCGCCGAGCCCGCCGCGCCGTGGAGCCTGCGCGATACCTGGCTGGGTGTGGCGTTAATGATCCTGATCCTGGCGCTGCTGGTGCTGGTTATCCCGCTGTTTCAAGGCAACGACTCGATCATCATCCCCCTGATGTTCCTGGCGGAGTCGATCTATTTGGTGCCGATCGCCGTGGTCCTGTTGGCGAGACGCGTTCCATGGAGATCGCTGGGTTTCAAGCGCTTCGAGTGGAGCTCGCTCGGGATCGGCTGCGGACTCCTGATCGCCACATATTCGCTGAGCCTGATCCACAACCTGATCTTGATGCGGTTTGGGATAAGCACGCAGGGCGACATGATCTCGGAGTTGATGCAAAGTATGAGTTCGCCGGGCTGGTTCGTCCTGATAGGCGCGCTCGTGGCTCCCGTGGTGGAGGAGATGTTCTTCCGCGGTTTTCTTTTTTCGGGATTCCGTCAGCGCTATGGCTGGATCGGGGCACTCGTGCTGAGCTCCGCGTTGTTCGCGCTCGCGCATCTGGATCCCGCTTCGTTGTTCCCCACCTTCCTCATGGGCTGCGTGCTGGCTTTCGTCTATCACCGCTCGGGATCGCTCTGGCCTGGCATCATCCTGCACTGCCTGCTGAATTCGTTCGCGCTATGCGCCATCTTCGTGACACTGAAATTCTCGGGCATACTCCCCTGACCGGGCGCAGCAATTAATTCAAACCTACAATCAAAACTTTTCGGCCACGGATTGGCGCGGATTGAATCCGTGAAATCCGTGGCTGTTTTATTCTCTTTCATTCGCGCAATTCGTGGCTGTCCTTCTCCCTCTCGTTCCTCGTTCCTCTTTCCTCTTTCCCCTCTCTCCGTCTCCCCTCCCCCCTTTCCCCTTCGCTCCTCTCATTCCTTCGTGATCAACCTCACCTGGCTATCGTAGAAGAAATAGTCCCACGCCCAGTTGATCAGCACCACCAGCCGATTCCGAAACCCGATCAGCCGGTAGATATGCAATCCCACCCAGATCAGCCAGGCGACTAATCCGCTGAACGAAAATCCGCCCAGCCGCGCCACAGCCGCGTTGCGTCCGATCGTGGCCAACAGACCGGGATCCTTGTAATGGAACGGCTTCAACACCTGGCCCTGCAGCGCGCGGCGGATATTTCCGGCCGCCAGCTTGGCCTCCTGGACCGCCACCGTCGCCAGCATTGGAAGCGGACGCCCGCCGCCATTCTCCACGTACGCGGCATCGCCCACGACATAAACCTCTGCGTGCCTTGGCAATTGCAACGTGGGCTCGACTCGGACGCGGCCCAGGCCTGCCTGCTCGACCCCCAGCCGATCGGCCAGCGCGGCCGCCTTCACGCCCGCCGTCCAGATCAACGTGTGCGCGGGTAAACGCGTCCCATCCTTGAATGTGACTATGCGGCCGTCGAAATCGGTCACCGCGGCGCCGAATTGGATGTCTACGTGCTTGCCGCGCAGCAGCTTGTACGTGGTCTTGCGCAATCCGTCCGGATAGTTCGCCATCAGATAGTCGCCGGCTTCCAGCAGCAGCACGCGTACGTCGCTCAGGTTCATGTGCGGATAATCCTTGGACAGCACGAGCCGGATCAGCTCCGACAGCGCACCGGCTGTCTCCACACCGGTCGGACCTCCGCCCACTACGACGAATGTCAGCAGCGCGCGGCGCTTGTCGACGTCCGGCTCGCGGCTGGCGCGCTCGAACATCTGCAGCATGTGGTTGCGCGCCTCGACCGCACTCTCGACGTTCTTAAGCTGTAGCGCATGCTGCTCGACGGACGGGAGACCAAAGAAATTCGTCCGCCCGCCGATCGACAGCAACAGGTAATCGTAGGCCAGCGCGCTGCCGCCCATCTTTATGAAGCGCTTGTCAAAATCAACGCCCAGCACTTCACCCATCTGGAAGGTGAGGTTCTTCTGGCGCCGAAAGATCGGCCGCACCGGATAGGCGATCTGCGCCGGCGATAATCCGGCAATGGCCACCTGGTACAAGAGCGGTTGGAACAGGTGGTAATTCCGCTGGTCGATCAGCGTAATGCGGACGGGCGCGCTCGCCAGCCGCCGCGCGGCTTCCATCCCGCCAAATCCGGCCCCGACGATCACAACGTGCGGCAGTGTGTTCATGTTGCCTCGCTTCCCAGCCAAGGATATGCTTGTGAATTATTTCACTATTATTATATCGACTTTCTCCGAATTTGTAAAGCTCCTCGCCCCCCGCAGACAAACGGACGGGCCTGCCCGTCCGTTTTATCAGCGCCAGAACATGAACTGGTCCAACCCGGTGAGCGCCAATTGCAGCGGCACGCCGGCCGCGCGTGCCAACAATCCGACGAATCCCCAGAATGCGCTGTTCACGGCGGGCACATACCAGAGCGCCAGGAATACAACCCACGAGAGCATGCCGCGCATTTCAGCCAGCGTCGCGCGCAAGCCTTTCGGCAGGAACGGCTCGATCACGCCGAACCCATCGAACGGCGGCAGCGGGATGAGATTCAAAACCAGCGCCGATACCTGCAGCAGTCCCAGAAATGCCAATCCCGGCCAGATGCCCGTGCCGTCCACCGGACTGAATCGCAAGATCAAGCCGAGCACGATCGCCAGGAACGCGTTCGCGGTCGGACCCGCCAGCGAAACCGCGCTCTCCCACAGCGGTCCCCGCAGCCGCCAGCGTTCGATGTATACCGCGCCGCCGGGTAGTCCGATCCCGCCCATCACCAGGAAGAGCAGCGGCAGCAGCAGCGAAAAAACCGGGTGTGTATATTTGAGCGGATTGAATGTGAGGTAACCCTTTTCACGCACGGTGGTATCGCCGCCTTGATACGCCACGACCGCGTGCGCGAATTCATGCAGACATAACGAGAAGATCCATCCGACGATGACGAGCAGAAAGGTCATCTCTTCTCCTTATAGCCGTGCGGATGGGTGCGATGCCATTCCCACGCGCTGCCCACGATCTGCTTGAGGTCCTCGTGTTCCGGCTTCCAATTCAGCTCGCGGCGGATCTTTTCAGAGGAGGCGACCAGCCGCGCGGAGTCGCCTGGGCGGCGCGGCGCCTCGATCACCGGGATGGCGTGTCCCGTCACGGCGCGCGCCGTCTCGATCACCTGACGGACCGAGAAACCGTTCCCGCTGCCTAGGTTGTAGACCAGCTTGTCTCGGTCGCCGAGCGCCTCCAGAGCGAGCAAGTGCGCGGACACGAGATCAGCGATGTGGATGTAGTCGC
>DASXQN010000201.1:0-5286 GCA_036507155.1 Anaerolineales bacterium | reverse complement strand
GCAGAATCTTCTCCACCCAGCGGTTCCGTGATGTTTTTGGTATCCAGCGAGCGCTCCTCTCCACAGGCTGTGAAGTCCGTAAATTATAGTGTGCAGTGACGGGAATTGCAACCGCTTATTACGTTGCCATCTCATTACGCTTACGAGGGCTCACGAGCCCTTGCACGGACTGCATTTCTAGGGGAAAATGCCCTATTGTGAAGATTCTTGCGGTAAGCGATCAGGTGGTAGACCGCATCTACACCTTGATTTCGAGCGGACATTTCCATGATGTAGAATTGCTGCTGGGCTGCGGCGACCTGCCGTATCCGTACCTGGAAAACCTGGTCAGCATGGTCAACCTGCCGCTTTACTACGTGCCAGGCAACCATGACCCGGCCTCCACGCAGCGCTGGCCGCAATCTCATGTCGAGGGGGGCTCCAACCTGGACCTGAAGCTGGTTAATCACAAGGGCCTTTTGATCGCGGGCTTCGGCGGCAGCGTCCAATACCGCCCCAACGGCGTGAACCAATACACGCAGAGGGATGCCTATTTCCGGGCATACCGGCTGCTGCCCGGCCTGCTGTGGAACCGGCTGCGCCACGGCCGCGCGCTGGATATTCTGATCAGCCACTCGCCGCCCGAGGGAATCCATGACGACGATACGCAGGCCCACCGCGGCCTGAGCGCCCTGAATTGGCTGCTGCGCGTGGCGAAGCCGCGTTATCATTTTCATGGACACACCCACTTCTACCGCCAGAATCTGTCGGCCTCCACGAGCGAGATCGGCCGTACGCAAGTCATTAACGTCTATCCTTACAAGGTGATTGAGATTCCCAATGTCTGACCAACTCTTTGCCCGTGCCCGCTCCGATTACAGCCGGGCGCGCTTAAAAGCCTTTTTGAACAAGGTCTGGTCCGTGATGTCCGGGCAGCCGAGCACCCTCCTATCGTACGATGAGATCAAGGAGAAGCTTCGCATCGGCGGACCGATCTATCGCGGCGTGCAGACCGTGCCGGTCGACCAGATCGTCGGCAGCCTGAACCGCTACCATCAGTTCGATCGCGCCTTCCTGCCGACGCAGGACGATACGTCCGCGCGCTGGCAGAAGATCGACCGCGCTTTTTATGAAGACGTCAACTTGCCGCCGATCGTCCTGTACAAGGTCGGCCAGGTCTACTTCGTGGTGGACGGGCATCATCGCGTGTCCGTGGCGCGCGAGCAGGGCCAACTCTTCATCGAGGCCGACGTGCGCGAGTGTGCGACCCGCGTCAACATCACACCGGACCTAAAACCAGAGGACCTCGAGATCCTTGGGTCGAAGGTCGATTTTCTCGAGCGCTCCCAGCTCGATCGCATACGCCCGAAAGCCAATATCAAACTCACGATCCCGGACGGTTTCGAGCGTATGCTCGAGCATATCGCGGTCCACCGCTATTTCATGGGCCTGGACTTGAAACGCGATATTACCGAACAGGAAGCCGTGGCGGACTGGTATGACAGGGTCTATCTGCCGATCGTCAAGGTCATCCGCAAGAGCAACGTGCTCAAGGAATTCCCCGGGAAGACCGAAGGCGATCTGTACCTGTGGGTGCTCGACCATCAGCATTATCTGCACAAAGAGGAAGGCCAACCGTTGCTCCCGCCCGATCAGGCTGCGCGCGGCTTTCTTGAAACTCATGAATGAGCGCGTGTTGATGAATGGCTGACCTGCATCCGCTGGCCGGCGTTTACGCCGCGGCCGTCACGCCCTGGCGCGCGGACTACGGAACGGGCGCCGATTCCGGTTTGGACCTCGGGTCGGTTCCCGTTTTGCTGCGTTTCCTCGCCTCGCGGGGCTGCCACGGCGCGCTGCTTTTCGGCACAACCGGCGAGGGCCCATCCTTTTCTCCTACAGAACGCGAGAGTCTACTCCGCGCCGCGGCCGACGCCCGACGGGACCTGGGCGATTTTCGACTGCTGGCAGGTACCGGCACGCCCAGCCTGACTGAAACGATCGATCTCACCCGCCTGGCATTCGAGCTCGGCTTCGACGGCGTGGTCGTCCTGCCGCCGTATTATTTTCGCAGGGCCACCGAGGATGGGCTTTTCAATTGGTTCAGTGAACTGATCGATAAAGCCGTGCCCCAGGATGGATATCTGCTCGGCTATCACTTCCCCGACGTTGCCGGCATCGGTTTCTCCGTGGAATTGCTGGCGCGTTTGAAAAGCGCTTTTCCAAAACAGTTTGCCGGCATCAAAGACTCATCACACGATCCCGACCTAACGCGTTCGCTCGGGGAGAAATTCGGATCGGACCTGGTTGTCCTGACGGGAACCGATTCGTACCTGCAGCTTGCCATGGAAAGTAATGCTGCCGGCTGCATCACGGCGCCGGCCAATCTTATTTCGCCTGACTTGCGCGCGGTTTGGGATCAAATGCGGGCAGGAAAGGATGTATCCAAATCGCAGTCCAAAGTAAATGACCAGAGACATCTGCTGGAGAAATACGCGCCATTCCCCCCAAGCTTGAAAGCCTTGCTCAATCGCGTGCACGGCCTGCCGCGTTGGGATGTCCGCCCGCCGCTGCAGAGCCTGTCCGCCGCGCAGGAGGAACAAGCGTTCTCGGAATTCAGTAAATTGAATTAATTGTAGAGGCGGCCTGCCAGGTCGCCCTTACAATTTAATTGCTGGCGCGGGGTCTTCGCGCAGCACCCCGAGCGCCCGTACTGGCACTACCTCGAAGAGGAGACCTCCGGTCCGCGTTGCGGCGGGGTCGGAGACCCACGCCGAGCAGAGTTCACGGACAACACGGCCAGCAGCGCGGATCCTTAATTGGTTCCTCCGTGAATTCCGTGTTGTCCGTGTACAAAAAGGCTCAATGCCGTGGCGCGTTGCCCGGTCGCCCTTACAATTTACATGCAAATGTCTTTCGATGAATGGGGGAAAAACCCAGTCGCCCGATCGCGGCGCGATGGCCGGCGGTGCCGTAGCCTTTGTGCGATCCCAATCCATAGCCCGGATAGGTAACGTCCAGGTCGCCGAGTATCGCGTCGCGCGCGGTTTTGGCCAGTACCGAGGCCGCGGCGATGCTCAGGGATTTTTGATCGCCGCGCACGAGCGCGGTCTGCGGCGTATCCAGTTCAGGAAGTTCGAGGCGGAAGTCGGTCAGCAGAAAGTCGGGCGAGACGACGAGGCATTCAAGGGCCCGCAGCGCGGCCAAGCGCGTGGCATGCACGATGCCGAACGAGTCGATCTCCTCGGATGAGGCGAAGCCCACCTGCCAGCCCAAAGCCACGGATTTGATGCGCTCGGCCCACAGCGCGCGCTGTCCGGGCGTCATCTGCTTCGAGTCGCGCACCCCGGACAGGGTCCGGGAGAGACGCGGGCTGACGGGCAGCAGCACCATGCCCACAGCCACGGGTCCAGCCAGGGCGCCGCGCCCGGCTTCATCGAGGCCGGCCACGTGACGCAGCTCGCCGCGCCAAAGTGCTCGCTCGAAGGCGAGGTCAGGTTTTGCGCTCATAGATCCCGCGCATGGCGTTGATGCGGATCGTAAAGATGTCCTTGATCATGCGCAACGCATCCCGCACCGCGCTCAATTTGGTCTCCGGATCGAAATACCAGTTGATCGGTATCTCGCGGATGCGATATTTGCGCCGGCGCGCGAGGTAAAGCAGCTCGATATCGAACGACCAGCCAGGCAGCGTCTGCAGGTTGAAGAGGGTTTGTGCGGCTTCGGCCGTAAAGCATTTAAAGCCGCACTGCGTATCCTGCAGGCCGGGCAGGATCAGCAATCGGATGGCAGCGTTGATGGCGCGCCCGCCCCAGTGGCGGTAAGCCGGCTCGTTGTGCCGCACCGCGCCCGGCGCCTCGCGCGAGCCGATGGCGATGTCGAAATCCGTGATCGCCGGCGGGAGGAACTTGATGACCTCGCGGATCGGCATCGACAAGTCAGCGTCGCAGATGAAGCGGTATTGCCCGCGCGCTTCGAGCATGCCGCGCTTGACCGCGCGTCCCTTGCCGCGCGCCGGTTCCTGGAACACGCGCAATTGCGCATGCCGCCGCGCGAACTCGTGCGCGATCTCGACCGTCCGATCTGCGCTGCCGTTCTCAACAACAACGACTTCGAAGGTGAATGCCTGGCCGGCCAGAAAATCAAAGACCTGCTCCAGCGTGCGGGGCAGGCGGCGTTCTTCGTTATGGGCCGGGATGACGATGGAAAGAAAAGGGTCGGCCAATGCGGACTATTGGGTGTAGATGATGTAAGCACCGACCGCGAGCACGCAGAACTCGATCAACCCTATGGCCATCAGGAACACGAGCTGCGAGGTGGTCATGCCCAGGATTCTCGCCTTCTTGGCCGGGCCGCCCTGCGCGATGGCGAGATTTCCCCCGCCCGCACCCGCCTGCATCGGCGCGCCGTCCTCGCCTTCGTCAAATGCAAAACTGAGGTCTGCCGGATTGAATGGCTGGGCACCTTCGGCGGCCTCGAAGATCGCCTTGGCGCGGGCCGGACCCTCCGCGGTCAGCGGCATCTGTTCGGGATCGTCCGGCGAGCGCGGCGTCACGATGCGGTCCGCCAGGTCAAAGACGTCCTGCGCGCGCATGGCCGGCCGCGCCTGCACGAGAGAGGCGCCGAATTGCCGGATCGCATCACTCATGATCACGCGTACCGCGGGCCGCGTAGTCTCGACGTGAAAACCAGGATCGGTGCCGATCAGTACCGGTTCGATCGGCCCGCTGAGTTGAATGTTCTGTCGCTGGATGTACAACTGCACGGCGCGCGCCATCAGCCTGGCGCGGCTGAGCAGGTTCACCGCCGCCGGCTGCGAGCGTCCCCTGGCGACCGTGTTCCACTCATCGCCCTTGGCTTCGAAAAAACCGCGCGCCTGCGTGGCATAGATCACGTTCACACCTTGCGGACCCACCAGGATCAACGGGACGACGATCTCGCTTCCCGGCAGTGTCAGGTTGCGGATCAAGACAAAACCTTTTTCGATCGGCCGCTGCAGCTGCGCGACGACCGCCACCTGCGCCTGCTGCTCGGAATACCAGCTGAAGCCGTATTTCAACGTGCCGCGCAGGCGGCCCAGGAGATCGATCTCGCCGGTCTCTTTTTGGAAGGGGGTCTTGTCGATGATTTTCATGGTGTAAGGCGGCCAGGCCCCGGCTAGAAGACCGGCAGACCCTCCAGTTCATCCTGGCTCGCGCCGGGCCGGGTGGCCACCACCTCGTGCGAATTGCTTTTCGAAACCTGCAGCGGCTTGTCGACCTCGAATGTGCTGGCCAGCAGTTCCGTCCGCCGGCCGGTGACGAATTTTTT
>DASXQN010000200.1:0-5904 GCA_036507155.1 Anaerolineales bacterium | reverse complement strand
GATCGTCGGCGAGCACGCCTACAGCACGATCTGGCACTGATCGGCAAGAACGCTCCCAGGAATCAAGTCTCCTCACCACCAAGACACGAAGCCACCAAAAGAGTCCCAGCAGCAGTTGTACTGCTGCTGATTTCTGCATTCGACCGCAGTGCAATCGCGAAGCATCCCCGTGGGACTGCGGTCAGAACGGAGAAAAAGCATTTCGTGACGCGGTGTCTTCGTGCCTTTGTGGTGAAACCCCCAACTTTACTGGATCTTCATTTCAAATTTTCCTCGAAGAATTGCAGGATCATCCGGGTCAGCTCCTCACGCGAGGGTGACTGATCCGGCGCGCCCAGTCCATGCGGGCCGTTGTGCACGATGACCAGCGTTGCATCTACGCCGGCTGCGGTGAGCTGATCGTACAGCTCCTGCGATTGGCTGACCGGCACCAGGCGATCGGCATCGCCCTGCAGGATGAGAAAGGGCGGATCGTCCGGTGAAATGTATGTAACCGGGCTGGCGAGCGCAAGATCGAACGTTCCGAAGACCTGATCACGAACATCCGTAAATCCCTTGGAGAATCCCGTCGTCAAGTCAGCGGGGCCAAACAGGTCCACCACGGCTTGCACGCGGCTCGACTGATTGAGATACTCGCCCACGTCGAATCCGGCCTGCTCGTCCGTAACGCCCAACAGGCTGACGAGATGTCCGCCCGCGCTGCCGCCCCACACTCCGATTCGATCGGCATCGATGTTGTATTCGGCCGCGTGTGCGCGCAGTGAACGGATGGCGCACTTAACGTCGTCGATCATGGCGGGAAATTTGTATTGAGGCGCGAGGCGGTAATCGAGCGTCGCCACGCTGAAGCCCGCGTCCAACAATACCGGCGTGTCCTGCATGCCCGCGCCGCCATCTTTGCTGCCCTTGCTCCATCCGCCGCCGTGGACGTATACCACCAGCGGCGTGGGTCCACTCACATCTTTTGGCGAGTAGAAATTCATTTTGAGCTCGACGCCGTCCACCGTGCAGTAAGTGGCATTCGACTGCATACTGCCCGCGTGCTGCGATAGGTCGCCGCGCGGACCGCGGGGCGGCGCGGCCGAGGTAGGGGAGGCAGGCGCCTCGGTCGGGACCGGAAGCGGGGTGGCCGTCGCCTGGGGCGTTTCCGCGTCTGACGCGCCTTGCGGCGCGCATGCACCGAGGCACAAGCCTAGGGCGACCAGGATCGAAAGTCGGCTCAACATCGCGACTCCTTCATACTTTCACATTGTAGAACCGTCGCGTAACAGCCACATGATGAAAGCGTAAAAATCGTGTAAAAGATCCCCGTTTGCGCGAGCTCGGCGCTCATAACATGTGATCCGCAGGGACGTTTAAGAGCTTGGAGTGGAAGGAACAATCCCATGCTGCTCATGATCCTGATCGTGCTGGTTGTCCTATGGTTCGCGGGCTTTTTCGGCCCGCCGATGATCCCCGCCATCGCCCTTCCCACGATCGCCTTCTCGGCCACGTTCGTGCAGGCGCTGCTCATTATCCTCGTCATCGTCGTGATCGTAGCGCTGCTCCGGTAGCCCGGTCGCCGCGGCAGGACGAATCGAATGCGCTGGCTCGCGGGCGTCCGCAGAGAACCAGGCATCCGCTCTATCAGCTTGAAAGGAGAATTCCCATGAAGAAATGCAGTGAAGTCATGACCCGAGATCCGGTCTGTTGTCTCCCCACCGACCCGGCCACGAAGGCCGCGCGCCTGATGATGAGCGAGGATATCGGTTCCATTCCGGTCATCGAGAATGAGAAATCCCGGAGCCTGGTGGGGATCGTAACGGATCGCGACCTGGCGCTTAAGATCCTGGCGCAAGGCCGGGATCCCAAGACGACCAAGGTCCAGGACGTGATGACGCGCGAGGTCGTAACCTGCCACCAGGAAGATGACCTGCAGGTGGCTTTGGATGAGATGGCCGAATACCAACTGCGCCGTATCCCGGTGGTGGACGATGACTACCGTGTGATCGGCATCATCGCCCAGGCGGACGTGGCCACCCGCGTCGACCAGCCGCAGAAGACGGCTGAAGTGGTCAAGGAAATCTCGCTTTCCAACACGCACTAGTTCGCTTTGAGCGCGCAGAAAAAACTCCGAGGTCTTGCGACCTCGGAGTTTTGTTATGATCCAACTTCCATGATCTTCATGTAGTGCCTGTCGAATGCCGCCAGCAGGCTTTCGCGCGGTGTGTACCAGCCGGGCGCGTACGCCTGTGAACTCACGCCCAACTGGCCCAGTTCGCACACGTGCCAATCCTGCAGGTTCGTCTCGTGCCAGAAATCCACCGCTTCCTGCGGGTGAAAATCCAGGCGGTCGAACGACGCGGGGTTGAACAGCCAATCGCTGACGATGAGGCTGCGCCCCGGCGCCTCCGGGAAGACCAGGTGGAACATTACATAGTCAGGATGGATGTTCAGCAGCAGGTTCGGCAGGATCGAGTAGTAATAGCCGCGTTTGCCGTCCTCGCCCAGCTCGCCCAGCGGCAGCGCGCAGATTCGGCCGGTGACCGTCATGCTTTCGCGGGTGATCTCCATAAAGCCCCCCAGGAACGGACCGTCGGTCAGATCGTTGTTGCCGCTGGTGTAATCCGTAAACTGATTCAGCAGCGGGTGGATGGTAGGACAGTGATAGCACTCGTTAAAATTCTGGAAAATGTATTTCCAGTTGGACTTGACTTCATACGGGATGCGGCGTTCGGAGCGGAGCTCTGCGAGATTCCACTGCTTGAAGCGCCCGACCAGCGGCGCGTACGTCTGCTCGAAGGGGGGCGGCTCGTCGAGGCTCAAATGCACGAAGATGAAGCCTTCCCATAAATGCACCGGCGCGGCGCGCAGCGGATAGTCCTCCCAGCGAAATTCCTTGACCTCCTTCATGAACGGTGCGCCGATCAGCTGGCCGTCCAGCCCGTAGGTCCAGGCGTGATATGAGCACTGGATGCTGCTGCCGAAGCGGCCCTCGGCCTCTTCACAGATGCGCGTGCCGCGATGCCGGCAGACGTTGTAGAAAGCGCGGATCTGTCCCTGCTTGTCGCGCAGAACGATCAGACTTTCACCGAAAAGATTGAGCAGGAAATAGTTGCCGGCCTCAGGGATGCGGCTTTGGTGGCCGGCGCAGGTCCAGTATTTTCGGAAGATGCGCTCCTGTTCAAGCGCGAACATGTCATCGCCGGTGTAGTATTTTTGCGGCAGGGTCGTCGAGCCGCTGACGTACGTCTCGTCCGTTTTGTGAAAAGTGGTCATCAGAATCTCCTCTCCAGAAAGCCAAGTCTCCCTGGATAAGAAAGGGCCGCAGGCTCCTATGCGGAGGCCTACGGCCACAGGCTCGGTCACGGGTGAACCGTGCCGAGTGATTAAACGTCGCGGTCGATCAAAGCTTCAGGGACAGCCTTGAGTATTCCTTCGAGACGGTGGGTTTGAGCTCTGCTCATGGTCCGTTCCATTGTGCCGGTCAAGCACGGCATTGCATGATTATATCATTTGCCCGGCCCGGGACGGACGATGTTGCGGCCCGAGTGCCAGCGGTGTATAATTTTTGCAGCATGAACAAGTACTCTGCCCGACCCCCCTGCTAACTCGCCGCCGCACCGGATTGCAGTATTTGCAAGGCCCGACGGGCCTGCTCTGTATTTCCCCCTCTTCGTAACAAACCTACCCCGGATGATCTAGACGGTACCTGACGTTACCGTCGGTTTCCGTTTGTGCGCGGGCCACCCCCGCTCCATTCTGTCCATTTTTATCGACTCGACAGGATGGAGGTTTCTCGTGGAAACGATTCGGGGCAAGACGTCCCGTGAACTGCATCTAACGGAATTGAGCGAAAAATTGAACGGCGCCGAGCAGGTTCTGCTCGACCTTGGAACGGGCGATGGCCATTTCGCCAGTCGCATGGCGGCACAACACCGGGATTGGTTCGTCCTGGGCCTGGATGCCTGCCGGGAAAATCTGCACAAGATCTCGCGACCGAACTCGGCGAACCTGCTGTTTGTGATCGCAAGCGCGCAGGAGTTGCCGTGCGAGCTGGCCGGGCTGGTCTCGCACGTCACCGTTAACTTTCCGTGGGGAAGTCTGCTGGACTGCCTGTTGTCCGGCGATCCCTGCCTGATGGACGGACTGGCGGCCGTCTCGCGTCCCGGCGCCTCGATCGAGGTGCGCTTGAACGCCGGCGCGTTGATGGAAGCTGGAACCACGCTGGAATGTGGCGCGGAACAGATCTACGATCATGCGATCCGGAGCGGATGGCAGGTCAACGCTCCTGTCTTGATGGATCGGCGCGCCCCGCGGACATTCCCCAGCACCTGGGCGAAGCGCCTGGCGTACGGACGCGATGCGCGGGCGATGACGATCAGCGGCAAGAAGTGCAACGTCAAATAAAGAAACAGTCGGCTGGAATTCCAGCCGACTGTTTTCAATTTCGTTCTTTTGGACGATTCAACACTACGTTGGCGGCATTCCTGCCGCTCGCTCCGCTGACGCCGCCTCCACCATGCACCCCGCTTCCGCAGAGATAGAGTCCGTCGATCGGCGTCCTGTGATCGGACCAGCCCGGGATCGGTCGCATGAACAGGAATTGGTCGAGCATGAGCTGGCCGTGGTTGAGGTCGCCTTCGGTGAGGCCGTAGGTTGCTTCGAGATCGAGAGGGGTGAGGGATTTCTGATTGATGATTGAGGATTTTAGATTGGGAAAGTGCTCAGCTAAAGTGTCGATCGCCAGATCCTCAAGGTGCTTGCGTTCCTGCTCCCAGTTGCCATCCTTCAACGCGTAGGGCGCAAACTGGAAATGAATCGAGACTACATTTCCCGAAGTTGTAACTTCGAGATACGGCTTCTCCGAAATCTCGCCATACTTTGCCGCGTCGTAGGCGCGTTCGAGATATTTCAAGCTGGGTGCAATCACACACGTGCCTTGTACGGGCAGACGGCCATCCGCCCCGACGTGCAAATGCACCCTCGCCACCGAGCCACGCATTTTGATGGATTGCGTATGCCATACGAATTCCGGCGGCAATTCCATCGGACCCACCAAGGTGAGAAACGTGCGCTTGGGGTCCAGCCCCGAGAGGACCGTCGGCGCGGAGATCTCTTCGCCGCCCGCGAGCACGACGCCGGTGGCGCGCAGATCCCGAACGAGGACCTGCTTCACCTCGGCCTCCGTGCGGATCGCTCCGCCGAATTCCGCGAGCGCGCTCGCCAGCGCCCGAGTGATTTCGCCTGCCCTACCCACATTGCGATGTGCGAGGCCGCCGCGATTCAACCAGTTGTGTAGCAGGGTGAAGCCCGTGCCCGCGGACATCGGCCCCAGCGTTACCCCATGAATTGCAACCGAGGCGAGCGCGGCCTTGAACTGCTCCGATTCGAACCATTCTTCGAGGAATTCCGCCGCCGTCATCGGGAGCAGGCGGATCAGGTTGAGCATATCCTTGCGGCCCATCAGTCGCAGCTCCAATCCCATCTCGAGCAAGCCGTAGCCTTCTCTCGCACTAAAACCTTTGGGCAGGCGTGGCATGAGGGTCGCGTAGGCCGTATCCAAAAAGCTCGCGGACCTGTCCATGAAAGCGACGAACTCGGGCCATCTGGCTGCGTCTTTTTCGGAGACGCGTTTGATCGACTCCACGGCCTTTGCAGGATCGGGGTCAAGGATCAGCGCCTCAGAATCGGAAAGCAATGAGGCAAATACGGGCTTTTCGGCGGAGGGTGTCCAGCCGTGTTGTGCAAGTTTCAGGCCTTTGACGATATCGGGGCGAAGGCTCCCGCCCGCCCAGACGGAATCCGCCTGGAATCCATCGCCGAATGATTCGGTGACGACCGAACCACCCACGATGCCGCGGCGTTCGAGCACCAGGATCTTCTTCCCGGCTTTGGCAAGATATGTTGCGGCGACAAGTCCAT
>DASXQN010000199.1:0-3381 GCA_036507155.1 Anaerolineales bacterium | reverse complement strand
AAGCGCCATGCGGATGCCGATCTCATGGGTGCGCTGCGCCACCGAATATGCCAGGACGCCGTAGATGCCGACCGTAGCGAGCGCTACGGCGAGAATCGCGAACACGCCGAGCAGCCTCGCCTGGAACCGTGGCTCGGCGGTGGTCGCGGCGATCAAGTTCTGCATGGTGTCGATCGACTGCAGTGGTTGGTCCTTGTCCACTTCGCGCAGGACTTCGCGCATTGCGGGCGCGACGCTCAGCGGATCGGAAGCCGTCCGCACCGCGAAGGTCATGTGGCTTAGAAAGAACGGGTTTCGGACCTGGAGGTATGGCCGGTAAATGGCCGGATCCGATTTCCCGGCTAGACCTTGTTGTTTTATATCGTCGACCACCCCGATGATCGTGAGCCAGTCGCCGGGATTCGGATGATCTTCCATAGAGATCTGCTTTCCAATCGGATCTGTGCCGGGCCATAGGCGCTCGGCTACGGACCGGGTCACGATAACAACACCCGGGGCCGTCGCATTGTCCCGCTCGGTAAAGTCGCGCCCGCGCAGCAAGCGGATTCCCAAGGCGCGGAAATATCCCGGGCTCACGCAAGGCTTGTCCACCATGAAACCTGGTGGGCGCGGGTTGCCGTCTTGATGGATCCGAAAAGTGCCCACTATCAAGGCCCCGCCGAGCGGTCTCCAGTTCACGGCGCCTGCCGCGAATACCCCTGGCAGGCTGGAAAGTCTTGACAGGGTCCGCTCATGAAATGTCTGCATCTCCGCCGGCGTGCTGTAGACCGAATCCGGCAGATCGAGGGTCATGGTCATGACGTTCTCGGCGCGGAAGCCGGGATTTACGGCGCGCAAGCGCAGAAAGCTCTTAAGCATCAACCCGGCCCCGGCGAGCAAGACCAGCGCTAGCGCGATTTCCGATAGTACCAGAGCGCTGCGCAGCGCTTCATGGCGCCCGGTTAAGGTCCGCCCGGCCTGGCCCAGCGATTCGCGCAGTCCGCTCCGGGTCGCCTGGAAGGCCGGGGCGAGGCCGAATACGATCCCGGTAATCAACGAAATGCCGAATGTAAACGCAAGCACCCAGCCATCGATGCGAATCATCTCAATGCGCGCAATCTTTCCCGCGGGCGCCAACGCGATCAAGGCCGGCACGGTCCAAACCGCCATCAAGACGCCCGCCGCCCCACCAGCCAGCGCTACGAGCGCGCTCTCTGTCAGCAACTGCCGTATCAGCCGCCAGCGTCCTGCCCCAAGAGCGGCGCGCACCGCCATCTCGAGCTGCCTGCCGGACGCCCGCGCGAGGAGCAGATTGGCTACGTTCGCGCAGGCGATCAGGAGAACGAATCCGACGGCGCCCGCGAAAACCACGAGGGATCCCCGGATGTTGCCGACTAAGAGCTCTTTCAGGGGAAGAATCTGCGCCAGCCAGCCGCTTCGGTCTTCTCCGGGAGTGGGAGCGAGCTGATGCGCAAGAGTCTCAAGCTCTGCTTGCGCCTCTTGCCGCGAAACTCCCGGCTTTAGACGCCCGACGACCGGCCTGCTGAATGAGTTGTGCGAGTCGATCTTTATGGCGAGCGGCGTCCATGCTTGCGCGTCGTATGGGAAGCCGAAGCCTGGCGGCATGATGCCGATCACGCTATGGCCAACGCCGTCCAGTTTTATTTCTTTTCCCAACACCCGGTTATCCGCTCCAAAGCGATCGCGCCAGAGCTCCTCACTGAGCACCGCGACATGGTCGCGGCCGGGCTGGTCCTCTTCCGCCAGAAAGCCTCTGCCGATGGCGGGATTTACACGCACGACCGGAAAAAAGTCCGGCGTAACTTTGGCCGTGCGTATGCGGACAGGATCGCCGGCGCCGGTCAGGTTGGCGCCGCTGCCGGTAAACGAGGCTAAGCGTTCAAACAGGCCGTCCACACGCCGGAACTCCAGGTAGTGACTGTCTGCGAGACTGGGCTTGGTCTCAAACGGCCAATGCTGCGACGTGAACGAAACCAAAAACAGCCGGTCCGGTTCTGGAAATGGCATCGGTCTCAACAGCACGCCGTTGACGACGGCAAAAACCGCTGTGTTCGCCCCGATCCCGAGCGCGAGCGTGCCCACGGCCACGGCGGTGAAACCTGGATTCTTGCGCAGCATGCGCAGGGCATAGCGAAGATCCTGAATCAGGTGTTCGAGCACCGGAACGCCACGGCGATCACGGTAACTCTCCTTGGTCAGCTCGATGCCGCCGAGCTTGATGAGAGCCTCTCGCCGCGCCTCGGCGGGAAGCATGCCGGACCGAAGATTGTCCTCGATGTGCATCTGGAGGTGACTTTCAATCTCCTGCGCCAACTCCCGCTCGGCTCGCTTCTGGTTCAACAAGCCTGCCAGTCGCAAAAACCAGGCGCGTAATCCTCTCATGAAGATTCCTCCTTTGGAGACAGGAAGCGCGCGAGGATCGCGGTCGTTTGTTCCCATTCCCGCGCTTCCTTCTCCACCTGCCTCCGGCCCGCGCGCGTGAGCCTGTAATATTTGGCCTTCCGATTGTTATCCGACGTGCCCCACTGGGAGGCGATATAGCCCTCCTGCTCCAATTTCAGAAGTGCAGGATACAAGGTCCCATAGTTAATGGACAGAAGATCACCGCTCGTCTGCTCGATGCGGCGAGCGATTCCATAACCGTGCAGAGGGCCCATCGTTTCCAGGGTCTTCAGGACCATCAGCGCAAGGGTCCCTTGCCATACATCCGACTTTTCGCCCATGATTCTCCTGTTGGATAGCCATATCGAGAATGCCACAGTTCCTATGGCAAGGCAATAGAAGATTGAAGCCACCATAATCGTGCAGGTTCTCATCTACGGGTAAGTCACGCCTTCTCGATGGCCAACTCCTGGAGGCTTTCCGGGCAGGAGCTATGTGGCAGGCCTCGGAGCACTTCACGGATGCGCCGGGCGCCGAACTTTCCACGGGTAGTTCTCCGTCAAGCCATGGAGCAAGCGCAGTTAACCCGCATTTCTCACCAGCTTTCTACTGCGGCGGCGGATACGGGCATGTCTACTGCGTTGCGCTCCCTCGGGCTCCTCGACGTACTGTCGGGTACGCCTGCGGGGCCCTCGGTCGCGCGCCTTGTATCCACGCCCGTCTGCGCCGCCTCGCTACGAAACCTGGTGAGAAATGCGGGCTAGACCGGGTTCAATACAGAGGTCGGGTCGTCTTCCCTGGCAACGACAGTTAGTTTGTCAGATGGTTCTGAGAGGACCGCAGCAGCGAAGCATTTCGTGGGCTTGTGACTGAGATTCAGCCTCGCAAGCTAGGAGTATTCGTACAGCAGTTCTCATTCGAGATGCTGGTTCGAATCCTTTTCGACCATCTTGGAATGTGAAACCCGGTGTGTGCGCGGGACGTCAAGGACCCAGGAGG
>DASXQN010000198.1:0-1985 GCA_036507155.1 Anaerolineales bacterium | reverse complement strand
CGAAAAATCCGGCGATCAACCGCTTCTGCGGCAGTTGTGGAGCGGCCCTTCCGTAGTTGTTGTTGGAATCACTCGAACGAGGAACGAAGAAAAGCAGGCTCTTCGACAAGCGCAGGGCGGGCTCTTCGCTGCGCTCTGGATGACAGCGCGAAGAGGGCGCGCAGGGGACGGAGACAGTGCCGGCCGCATCGCTCATCCCACTGCCGACAGCCCATAGCGTTGCTTCCAGATTCTCCTGATATAGTTCGTCAGCTCCGAAACTTCCCGAGCATCGCCGCGCTCGACGAAGTCCATGGCGAGGCGGCGGGCCCATTCCAGAATCTCGCGGTCTCGCAGCAGGTTTGCGATGCGCAACGCGGGCAGCCCGGACTGGCGCGTGCCCAGGAATTCTCCGGGCCCTCGCAGGCGGAGATCGAGCTCCGAAATCTCAAATCCATCCTGAGTATTTTCAAGAGCCGCCAGGCGCTGCTGCGCCGCCTCGGTCTGCTGCCGCGACGTGAGCAGCAGGCAATGGGACTGTCTGCGGCCGCGGCCCACGCGTCCCCGCAACTGGTGCAGTTGCGCCAGGCCGAAGCGCTCCGCCTGCTCGACGAGCATCACCGTGGCATTCGGAACGTCCACGCCCACCTCGATCACGGTCGTGCCGACCAGGATTTGAATCCTGCCGGATTGAAACCCCTGCATCGTGCGTTCCTTCTCCTCCGCCGCAAGACGGCCGTGCAGGAGCCCCAGCTTGAATTGGGGGAAGACGTCCCGGGCAAGAAACTCGTACATCTTGATCGCGGACTTCAAGTCCACGGGCTTCCGCTTCGTCGTCTCTTCAGGTGGCCGCGTCCCATCCTCGATCACGGGATAAACGATGAAGGCTTGCGCGCCGGAAGCGACCTGCGAGCGCACGAACCGGTACGCTTCCTGGGATGCCTCCTCCGGGATTTGGCGCGTGAGGACCGGCAGGCGTCCGGCGGGAAGCTCGTCGATCACCGAGACGTCCAGGTCGCCATAGAGGGTCAAGGCAAGGGTCCGCGGGATCGGCGTGGCCGTCATCACGAGCGTGTCCGGAGCGCTGGCTTTCTTCATGAGACGAAGCCGTTGCATCACGCCGAACCGATGCTGTTCGTCGATGACCACCAGCCCGAGTGCTTTGAACTCCACGTCCTGCTCGACCAGAGCATGGGTTCCGATCGCCACCTGGGCCAGGCCCTCCCGCAATAATCTCTTCATCGCCTTCTTTTCGCGGCTGGTGGCGCTGCCGGTCAGCAAGACAATGCGGTAACCGGAGCCTTGCAGCAAGCGGCGAAAATAAAAATAGTGCTGCATGGCCAGAATCTCCGTGGGGGCCATCATGACGACCTGGTAGCCATTCTCGATGGCGATCGCGGCAGCCTGGAGAGCCACTATCGTCTTCCCGCTCCCCACGTCTCCTTGCAGCAGGCGGCGCATGGGGCGCGGGGCGCGCATGTCCTCGACAATGCCTCCCAAGGCCTTTTTTTGGGCCTCGGTGGGATGAAACGGCAGCACCCGTTTCAGACATTCCCGAATCCGGGCATCGGTGCGGAAGGCGATCCCCGGCACTTCCCGGGCTTGCTTGCGTTTCAGCGCCAAGCCGGTTTCCAGGAAGAAGAACTCCTCGAAGATCAGGCGCAGATGCGCGGCGCTGCGGAATTCCGCCAGCTCCGACAGCCGCGCCCCCGCCGGCGGGAAATGGATGTTGCGGATCGCCTCCCAGCGCGGGATCAGGCGGTACTGCTCCGCGACCGAGGGAGGCAGCGGGTCTTCCACGCCAGCGAGAGTTTCCAGAACGAAGTGAACGACGCGGCGAAAGAAGCGGGAGGTCAGCCGGCCGGCTCCCGCCGCTTCGTAGATCGGCACGATCCGGCCGACTTCGAGCGAGTTGCCGGCCGAGGAAATGCCGGCGGGGAGGTCGGGAAGAATCTCATATTGCGGCTGCACCATGTGGAGCCCGCCCTCGTAGAAATCCACTTCCA
>DASXQN010000197.1:0-7819 GCA_036507155.1 Anaerolineales bacterium | reverse complement strand
GTGGTTGATATTCTATTGATCCTCGGGCTGCTGGCGGCGATCGCTTATCTGTTCCTGGTAATCGGCGATGGCCGGACAGGGATCTGGATGACGGCGCCGACGCTGGCCGCGACCAATCCGCTGGTCGTCAGTTCGCCCTTTCCCAAACCCGCCACATCCACACCGGGGACGCCGCTCCCGACCACGCATCCGATAACGGCGACGCCCAGCGCCCGACCGAGCCTGACCTCGACGCTCAGCCCGACCGCGACCCAGACTGCCAACCCCACTGCAACCTGGACACCCACGGAGACGCCTCAGGATGCAGAGATCGGCGCCAGCATCGCGCGCGCCGATGAGATCGTTGCGGCCATCGAGGCATATCACGCTGCCCGAGGACAATATCCTCCCGACCTGAATGTGCTGGTGACGGACTACCTGCCGGCCATTCCGCTCACCATTACTGACCAGCCCTACTTTTACAGGCTCTTTGCTGATTCGGATCCGCTGTCCGCCGAGGTCTACTGGCTGGCATTTCGGGTGGTGCATCTCGACCATACGACCTGCACGTATCTGCGCCGGCTGGAATACTGGGATTGTAATTTCGCGAGCCCGTAACATCGAACGTTCCTCGAAGTGCCAAATAATGAATATCGTATAATCCCTTTGATGTTTGAATACACACTGCAAGGGACAGCAGGCCGCGCCCGCGCAGGGACATTTACGACTCCACACGGCACTTTTGAAACGCCGGTTTTCGCGCCAGTCGGCACGCAGGCCGCGGTAAAAACGCTCACGCCTGCGCAGCTCAAAGAGCTCGGCGCCTCGTTGGTGCTCTCGAATACCTATCACCTCTACCTGCGGCCCGGCGACGATCTCGTGGCGGAGCTCGGCGGACTGCATCGTTTCATGCGCTGGCCGCAGCCGATGCTGACGGATTCCGGCGGCTTCCAGGTCTTTTCGCTGGCCAATACGCGCGAGATCGACGATGACGGCGTCACGTTCCGCAGCCACATCGACGGGTCGACGCACCGCTTCACGCCCGAGCGCTCGATCCGCATCCAGGAAAACCTCGGCGCCGACATTATCATGGCGTTCGACGAGTGCTCCGATCCCAACGACCAGGCTTACAGCCAGATCGCCATGGACCGCACGCACCGCTGGGCCGAACGCTCGCTCAAGGCCAAGCGCCGCGCCGACCAGGCGCTGTTCGGCATCGTGCAAGGCGGCATCCGTCCTGACCTGCGCGCTGCATCATCGGAATTCACCTCGGCGCTGCCGTTCGCGGGTATCGCGATCGGCGGCCTATCGGTGGGGGAGACCAAGGAAGAGATGCATGCCATGTTGGACGTCGTCGCACCGCTGTTGCCGCAGAACAAACCGCGCTACCTCATGGGCGTCGGTACACCTGAAGATTTGATCAACGGCGTGGCGCGCGGTATCGACATCTTGGACTGCGTCCTACCAACCCGGCTGGCAAGGCATCATGCCGCGTTCTCGTCCGAGGGGCGGCTGAATCTGATGAATGCCGCCTTCGCCCGCGATGAAAAGCCGGTGGATCCGGGCTGCGATTGCTATACTTGCAAAACCTTTACTCGCGCCTACATCCGCCATCTCATCCTTGCGAAGGAATTTTTGGCCGGGACGTTGCTGTCCATTCATAATCTGCATGCCTTGATCCGGCTGGTCGGCGACATTCGCAGATCGATCGTCGAAGGTACGTTCGAAAGCAAGGTGCCTGTATGGCTTGAGGCGTGGCAGGGAAATGCCGAAAGAGCATTAACCACAAAGGACACGAAGTAGCACTAAGTTCAACCTTGGTGTTCCTTAGTGTCCTTCGTGGTCTGAAAAAGAGAAACAAATGACGATTGCCCAGGCAATCCTCCTCGGCATCATCCAAGGTTTGACGGAATTCATCCCGGTCTCGTCCACCGCGCATCTACTCATCGGGCAGCAACTGCTCGGACTGCCCTCCAGCGACCTGATGTTCGCGTTCCTCGTGATCATTCAGTTGGGGACGGTGGCCTCGCTGATTGTTTTCTTCTGGCAGGATTTGTGGGGCATCGTCCGGGCGACGATCGATCTTCGGCATTCGACCCCGAACAGAAATCTTGGAATTAATCTCATCGTCGCGACGATCCCGGCCGCGCTGATCGGCTATCTGCTCCGGCACGCGGTCGAAGATCTGTTCAATGCGCCGGTGCTGGAAGCTGCGATCCGTCTCTTTGCTGCCGCAATCCTCCTAGCCGCTGCCGAATACTTCGGAAAACGGTCGCGGGGGCTCGACTCCCTCACCTGGCTCGATGCGCTGGTCATTGGACTTTTTCAGTTGATCGCCGTGTTTCCGGGCGCCTCACGTTCCGCGGCAACCATCGGCGGCGGGATGCTGCGCGGCTTCGACCGTCCCGCGGCCGCGCGCTTCGCGTTCCTGATGTCGGTGCCGATCCTGCTCGGCGCGGGAGGTTATCAGGCACTGGACGTGCTGGATCTGCCAGGGCTTGGGGACTTCATTCCCGCGATCACGGTCGGCTTCGTCACGGCGGCCATATTCGGATGGCTATCGGTGCGCTGGCTGATGAGCTACCTGGGTCGGCATTCGTTATACGTCTTCGCAGGCTATTGCGCGGTCGTGGGGTTGGTAGTGTTCCTGGTCTCGCGGCTCTAGGTGATTCGTCTTGAAAAAGTTGCCTGGCATTTTATCCCTTGCGTTCCTTCTGGCGGCTTGCTCGCCGACGTCGGAGGTGACGCCTCAGCTCGTCACGGTGTATTCCAGTCAGGCGGCCGCGCCCTGGTTGAGTGGGCTGTACGGCTGCGCGGGCGATTCCGGCGCGGCGCTGGCTTTGACGGATCGATCGTCGGCGCAGATCGTCCTGCAGATCGGCGAGCCCGAAACATTGACGACGCCCGCCTTTGAGATCGATAGCGAAGAGATCTTGATCGTCACCGGCCGCGAAAGTCCCGTGCGAAACCTGACGCTGGATGAAGCCCGCGCCCTGTTCTCGGGGCAGGGCGACCCGTCTGTGCAGGTATGGGTCTACCCGTCAGACGCGGACGTGCAAAGGGCGTTCGACCGGGTCGTGATGTCCGGGAGAAGCGTGAGCTCGCTGGCGCGGCTGGCCGCCGGTCCTCAGCAGATGTCGGACGTCGTGAACGCCGAGTCGAACGCCGTCGGCATCCTGCCGCGGCACTGGAAGGCAGGGGACGCACGCGACGTATATGCGTTCGGTCCCGTGCCGGTGCTGGCGATCACACAAAGCGAGCCCGCCCTTCCAGGACCTTCGGCCGGCGTGATCCGCACACTTATCGCCTGCTTACAAAAGTAGGATTTGCATTCAGCGCACTTAGGGTTATAAAGAGATTGTAGGACGTTTGAGGAGACGAAAACATGACCACAACCCCTTCACCCAAAGAAGACCTGGCACGGATCATAGAGTCCGCCAAGAGCCTCGGCGTGGAGATCGACGAAGAAGAGGCGCTGCAATGGCTGGCCGCCATGGCCGTGACGAAAGTGGACGAGGTGACGCTGGATGCCGCGCACGGAGTCTACGGCCAGAAGATTACGCTGCTGGATTTCAGCCCGCAGGATCTCACCTACTTCCGCACGATCGGCCAGATCGTCGAGATCCCGGACCGACCGGGCGTGGTCGAGACCGCGTTGGCGCTGTCAGGTTCCGCCGCGCAGTCCAAGATCCAGACGCATCCCGGGGACTGTGATTTCTTCGAACGCGTCAACATCAAGGCCGCGACGCGCGAAGAGGCCTGTAACATTATGGCGGAAGTGATCCGCGACAAGATCCTGTCCACCGCCACCGGGCCCACCTATCGCTTCATGGAAGCGAAATTCGGATCGTATCCGTTCGCCGGGACGCGCGGCGGGAAACCGATCAAGGGGGGCGCGCCGGTCTCGTGGGATCTGGAGGAAACGCAGAAGGGCAGCGTGTGGGTGGAAGATGAAGCCGGCAAGGCCGTGGCCCTCGAATGGAAAGCGGTAGCACAGGACCCGGGCTGGACGAAGCTGGACTGGGTCGTGGCTCATCCGCCGCGACGCAGCCTGGCGAATGCCAGCAATAATCTGGACGTTACCTGGGAATCGCCTGACGGGGAGATCGTCCCGCTGGACGGGCAATTGGATCCATATTTCCAGGAAGTGTACCTCGACGCCGATTCCATCCCGCTGTTCACCAAACTCGCCAAGCATGTGGCTGCAGACGCGCTGGATGGCTACCTCGCGCAATTGGAACACGAAGTCAAGAAGTACACGACGCATCCGACCAATTTTGGCAAGGCTGCCAAACGCATGTACAACGTGTTCCGGTTGAGCGGCCGCTACGCGGAAGCCGCGTATCTGCGCGAACTGTTCGACGAGCCGGCCACGGTGTTGTATCAGATCTCGGCCATATTGCGCACGGTGGACGAGGCCTCGCAGCCCGGCTCGGATATCAGCCCCGAAACGGTGGCGGAGCAACTCAATACGCTGATCGTGCAGGTCGCGCAGATCCTGGACGGCGAGCGCGAGGCCGAGATCATCCGCCGGCTGCTGACATTGCACGGATTGCTCGCGAAGGCGGACGATCTCTCGGCGCGAGCCCGGGAGGTGCAGGCCGCGCAGGATGCGGTCATGGAGGTGGTCAACACCTTCTTCTATGAACGGATGACCGTGCTGCCGAGCATCAAAATATATATCGAAGATCTGCAAAAACACTAGCAGCTGCAGGAGCGCGCGTGACGGAACAATTCACGTTCGGCGGTGAGATCGTCTGGCGGCCGACAAAAGAATACATCGAGCGCGCACATCTTACGACGTTCATGCGCCGGCATGACATCCCGGGCTTCGATGCGCTGATGCGCCGCTCCACCGAGGATATAGCGTGGTTCACCGACGCGGTCCTGAAGTATCTGGATGTACGGTTTTTTGAGCCGTACTCCAACGTGGTCGATGTCTCGGAAGGCATCCAGTTTCCGAAGTGGTGTGTGGGCGGGAAGATGAATGTCGTCCACAATTGCGTGGACAAGTGGGTGGAGAGAGCCACCGCAGGGACTCCGAGAACGCAGAGAGATTCTGGTCCGCAGAAAAAAGACTCCGCGAACTCCGCGTCTCTGCGGTCAGATTCCGCCGCGTTGATCTGGGAAGGCGAAGAAGGGGCAACCAGGACGCTAACCTACAAAGAACTCCATCAAGAGGTAAGCCGCTGCGCCAACGCGCTGCGCTCGCTCGGCCTCGGCAAGGGCGACGCGATCGGCCTCTTCATGCCGATGACTCCTGAGATCGTGATCGCGCTGCTCGCTATCGCCAAGATCGGCGGCGTGATCCTGCCGCTGTTCAGCGGATACGGCGCCGGCGCGGTGGCCTCGCGGCTGCTGGACGCGGATGCCAAGGCGATGTTCACCGCGGACGGCGCGTTTCGGCGCGGAAAACCCGCGGAGATGAAGTCGATCGCGGACGAAGTCGCCGCGCAGGTTCCGTCGCTCAAACATTTGATCGTGCTGAAACGCACCGGCCAGGATATCCCGATGATTTCGGGACGCGACCACTGGTGGCACGATCTGGTCGCCCCCCAGCCTGATTCCGCGCCGACGGAGGTTACCTCCGCGGAAGACCCGCTGATGATCATCTACACCTCCGGGACAACCGGCCGGCCGAAGGGCGCGCTGCACACGCATTGCGGATTCCCGGTCAAGGCAGCCCAGGACATGGCGTTCGGGACCGATGTTCACCCCGGCGATGTGATCTACTGGATGACCGACATGGGTTGGATGATGGGTCCGTGGTTGGTGTTCGGGGCATTGATGCTGGGCGCCACCCTTTTCATTTATGACGGCGCGCCCGATTATCCGGGTCCGGACCGCTTGTGGGAGCTGGTGGAACGCGGCCGCATCACGCAGCTCGGCGTCTCGCCGACGCTGATCCGTTCGCTGATCCCGCACGGTGAGGAGCCATTCAAGAAGCACGATCTCGCATCGCTGCGCTGCTTCGCCTCCACCGGCGAGCCGTGGAACCCGGACCCATGGATGTGGCTGTTCCAAAACGTAGGCGGTTCGCGCCTGCCGATCATCAACTATTCGGGCGGGACCGAGATCTCCGGCGGCATCGTAATGGGCAATCCGATACTGCCGCTGAAGCCGTGCGCGTTCTGCGCGCCTTGCCCCGGCATGGCCGCAGATGTTTTCGATGAGAATGGCAAGCCCGTGCGCAACCAGGTAGGCGAGTTGGTCGTCAAGGCGCCCTGGATCGGCATGACGCGCGGGTTCTGGAAAGATCGGCAGCGCTATCTCGAGACGTACTGGTCGCGTTGGGACAACGTGTGGATGCACGGCGATTTCGCCGCGATCGATGCAGATGGACTCTGGTATATCCTCGGCCGCTCGGACGATACGATCAAGATCGCAGGCAAGCGGCTGGGACCGGCGGAGGTCGAGTCGGTGCTCGTGCAGCATCCATCCGTCGTCGAGGCGGCCGCCATCGGCGTGCCGCATGACGTCAAGGGCAGCGAGCTGGTCCTGTTCGCGGTGCTCAAGCCCGGGGTCCGCGCGGATGAGGCGCTGAGGAAAGAGCTGCGCGGGTTGGTCGTGGCGGAGATGGGCAAGCCGCTGGCGCCCAAGGCGCTCCTGTTCGTGTCTGATCTGCCGAAGACGCGCAACGCGAAGGTCATGCGGCGCATGATCCGTGCCGCATATTTGGGCATGGATCTGGGCGATACGTCGGCGCTGGTGAATCCGCAGGCGGTGGAAGAGATCAGGCATGCGAAATAAGGTCCTGCAAATCAGAGCGTCAGATGCCATGCGATTGTTGTGAGATCACAGACAACGCCTTTACCGAGGATGAGGCACGCGCGGATATGAATCGATACCATAAGCGCGGCCCGGCGAATCAGACGCGGCTGATCCTGGAAGCAATCCGCTCGTTTGGATTTAAGGATGCAACCCTGCTGGACATTGGCGGCGGGATCGGGGCCATCCATCACGAACTGCTCCCGGACACCGCAGCGCATGCCATCCACGTGGACGCGTCCGCCGCCTATTTGAAAGAAGCCCGCGCAGAAACTGAGCGCCGCGGCCACACCGCCCAGGTCGAGTTCAGACATGCGGATTTTACCGACGTAGCCGATGATCTGCCTCAAACGGACCTCGTAACGCTGGACCGGGTGGTCTGCTGCTATCCGGATTTTCGCGGCCTGTTGGAGGCGGCCGCTGGACGCAGTCGCGCCGTTGTGGCACTCACGTACCCGCGCGAGATCTGGTACATGCGCGTGGCCCTGGCTGTAATGAACCTGCTGCAGCGCATGCGCCGTGATCCCTTCCGTGTGTTTCTCCATCCTGTGGCGGAGATGGATGAGCTTCTCACCGGCGAGGGCTTCAGTCAGATGTCGCTGCGCCGGTTGTGGGTCTGGGAGGCCGCCTTGTATTACCGCAAATCCTGATATGACTTTGGTACCCTGATTTTTCCGAACCGCCATCACCCTTGCGGGGGATGATTTATTGACCGATACCTTGTATAATATCCATGATGCTGCTCTTTCAATCGTGCCGCTCTAAAGAGGAGATAATGCGATGAGAAAATTTCTTTTGTTATGTAATGCCCTGATGTTGCTTGCGATACTTTTGGCCGCATGCGCACCGAAAGCAACACCGACGGCAGTCGCCACAGAACCGCCCGCCACGTTGCCGCCGACCGAGGCCCCGCCGACTGCGACCGAGGCGCCTGCCGAGGCTGGGGCGACACCCACGCTGGAGGCCATCAACCTGGCCGGCCCGGAAATGGCGCTGCACTCAACGTACCTGTACGTCGATCGCACCCTGCTGGTTGCGGTTCCCGGCGGCCCCTTTGTTTATGGTCACAAAG
>DASXQN010000196.1:0-4215 GCA_036507155.1 Anaerolineales bacterium | reverse complement strand
TTTATCGGATCGGCATGGAAGACGCAGGCCACGATATCGCGAGGTTTATGCCTGGCACGGATCGCATCCAGCGTGGTAACGATGCGCGTTTGGGTTTGCAAAAAGGTCTCGCCGCCGGGATGACCGGCCCGGGAGGGCGCGTTCTGGACAATGCGCCAATATTTCGTGAGCGCCAGCCTGCGGACGGATTGTCCCTGCCATTGCCCGACATCCGATTCCAAAAGGCCGGGTTCCCGCAGTACCTTCAGCCCGCGCGCTTTCGCGATCGGTGCGGCGGTTTCCAGGGCGCGCTCGAGCGGACTGGAGTATATCGCCGTGAGCGGGACTTCCGCCATCGCGGTTCCCAGGGTCTGCGCTTCCTTCTGCCCGCGCTCGTTCAGCCGAATTCCGGCCATTCGCCCTGCAAGTTTCCCTTTTCTCGAGTAGTCGTTTTCGCCGTGACGAATGAGCAACAAGACGGTCATGATTCTTTCCGGTACTGCAGTAGGGGTGTACTATTGTACGGTTGTGCTTTTTTCCGTCGTGCATATACTCTGTCATTATATCTGAGGTTGTTGTGCGCACGTGCGGCGCAGAGGAGAATCGATCATGTGGAAGCTGAGTTTGGCAGCGAAATGGATCCTGGGAATTCTATTCGGATTTGGCGCCGTCACCACCATGATGTACTATACCAACCCGGGCTGGTCCATCTTTCAATATCCGGGCACCATCTACGACAGCATCTTAAAGAAGCCTAAAGCCCCTCAGATCGTGGATCAATACGTGGAAGGCGGCTGCGGCACGCGGGTCCACTGGTCGGACAACGCCGTCGGTGAAGACGGGGTTAAGTTCTACCGCCGCGTCGTGGGTCAGCCCAATTTCGACGCCATCCGCATTACGGATGAGCACCTCGGCATACCGGGATCGTTCGACGACCACAATTTGCCCATGGGTACCTACGAGTACAAGGTCGGCGTATTCAACGGGTACGGGGAATCTTTTAGCAATATCAGCGAACAGCTCGTCATCGACAACGCGGCCTGCGGGAACGACCCCCTGTTGATCAAGCCCCTCAACCCGCTGATCGTCGCGGTGGCGGTCGAAGGTGGCTGCAAAGCGCGGATATTCTGGTCCGATAATTCCCTCGACGAAGACGGCGTGCGAATCTACCGCTGGTCATTCGTGGATCCGAATTCCGTAATGATCGACGAACTGGGTCCGCATGCCGGCGTCCCGGGCAGCTACGACGATCCTGATCTGCCGCCCACGACGTATGAGTACCAGGTGAGTGTGTTCAACGCGAACGGCGAGTCGTTCAGCAACGTGAGTGACGACGTCGTCATCAACGACCCGGATTGCGAGCAGATCAGCGCACAGCCGCAGGCGCAGTTGAGCACGCCGCTGGTGATCTCGGTCGCAACCAAGACTCCCACTCCGGCGGCCGCCCAGGCTTGCATTTGGAAAGCTGCGGTCAATGTCTTCATTCGAAAAGGACCGGGCGCCAGCCTGTATCCCGAGCTCACGACTGTGAATGCAGGCGACATGCTGCCTGTCGTCGGTCAGAGCGAAGACGAATTCTTCTGGGCCCTCAAGCTTGACGGGGACGCGCTTGGATATGTATCGAAGTCGGAAAAGTTCGGTCACGCCGACGGGCCGTGCAATGTGCCGGTCTTGCAGGATCCGCCGCCGCCTCCGCCGCCCGCCCAGTGCACGGACGGTGTCGATAACGACGGAGACGGGCTTGTAGACATGAGCGACAGGAACTGCAGAAACCCCGACGATAACACCGAAGACAGGTAAAGGTTTACGAAGAAAGAGGCAGGCGATCATCGCCTGCCTCTTTCTTATTTGATCTTAAGCGTGTTGTGTGGCAGGCGCTCTCTAGCGCCGTTTCCTCAAACCTACCAGTCTTTGTCGATATCAATTAACGAGTTGTCGTCAAATTCGTAGTTCCGATAACTCGAATGTGGATAATCCGCTGGATCGCTTGCGAGACCAGCTCTGACAGGATTCATGTGAATGTAGTTGAGCTTCTGAATGACAAACGGTTCGGACCAAATCATTTGTTCCCAAAACGACGCCTGCCACACCTGTTTTTCTGCGCGTTGGCTTTGCTTGCCCGATTCTTTGAATGCCGTTGTCCAATCCGTTCTTGATTCGAGCTCTGCCTGCCGGGCAATTCTCCCGGATGTAAATCGCTTCAGGTCACGCATAAACTCAGAGATGCTGGAAGCGTGTTCAACCGGGCGCAGCAGCAAGTGTAGGTGGTCTGGCATGATTACATAGCCAAGCAACTTGCATTTGTGCTCAAAGCGATAGAAATTCAGACTATCAAAGATGGGGAGAATAAACGAAGGCTTGGTGAAGATTCTCAGGCGGCCATGGATGTTGCTAGTAATGTAATAAATCGATCCTTGCTCACGCAATCGCGGATACATGCGCTTTCCCCTCTCCAGCAATTCGGCGGGGTTAGAGAACCCCGCTTAAGCAAAGGCTATTTTATCTTTCTCTTCATCTCCTGGATCGCTTCTTCGCTCAGATCCGGGATATGTTCCTGCTTGGTGATCCCAAGTGCCTTGCGTTGGGCCTCGCGCCACATCTCGAGCCGGGCAGTGACCTGTGCCTCGTAGCCCTCACCCGAAGGGGAGTAGAAATAGGTACCCAGCAGACGCTTCGGAAGATATTGCTGTGGCGTGAAATGACCTTCCTGCTCATGCGGATAGACATAATCTTTGCCATGACCGAGCGCCTCGGCGTCGCGATTGCTGTCCATGAGATGCCGCGGCACGGAGACCTGACCCTCTTGTTCGAGGCGCTGCATCGCTTTGAAGTAGGCGCCGGCGCTGTTGGATTTTGGAGCCGTGGCGAGATAAAGCGTCGCCTCGACGATCGGATATACACCTTCCGGCAAACCGATGAAGTCGAAGGCTTGCGCGGCGGACGATGCGACGACGAGCCCCATCGGGTCTGCCAGGCCGATATCCTCGCCTGCCAGGATGATCAAACGCCGCAGGATGAAGCGCGGCTCTTCGCCGGCATACAACATCTTGGCCAGCCAGTACAGCGCCGCGTCCGGATCGGAGCCGCGCACGGACTTAATGAACGCACTGATCGTATCGTAATGAGCGTCGCCGTCCTTGTCGTACAGCACGGCGCGGCGTTGGATGGACTCCTGCGCGACGTCCAGCGTGACGTGGATTGCGCCGCGCTGATCCGGCGGCGTCGACTCGACCGCGAGCTCCAGCGCGTTCAGCGCGTTGCGCGCATCGCCGCTGGCAACCTCAATTAAATGGGTGCGCGCCTCGGGGTCCAGCACGACGCGCTTCTCGCCGTAGCCGCGCTCCTTGTCCGAGAGCGCCCGGTCGAGCAGGATGCCCGTCTCGGACTGATTTAGGTTGCGCAGCTGGAATACACGCGAGCGGGAGATCAGGGCCTTAATGACCTCGAAATATGGATTCTCCGTCGTCGCGCCGATGAGGGTGACCGTGCCGTTCTCGACATGCGGGAGCAGCGCATCCTGCTGGGCCTTGTTCCAGCGATGGACCTCGTCGACGAACAGGATCGTACGCTCCTGGTGCAGGCGGCGCCGCTCGAGCGCTTCCTCAATGATCACGCGCAGTTCGGGCTTGCCTGCCAGGATGGCGGATATGGTGACGAAACGGCTCTTGGTGCTGTTGGCGATCACTTGCGCCAGCGTAGTCTTTCCCGTACCGGGAGGCCCCCAGAGTATGATCGAAGAGAACAAGCGGTCCGCCTCAATGGCGCGCCGCAGCAGTTTGCCCTCACCGACGATGTGCTCCTGCCCGATGTATTCTTCCAACGTGCGCGGCCGCATGCGCGCCGCAAGCGGAGCTTCCGACTTCATGCGCTCCTGCATGGCATGGTCGAAGAGATCGGACATGAGCAAGATTATAGCATTTCAGCAAGATCGGATGCTTAACGGGCGCCGCGAAAAAAAGGACGCGTTACCGCGTCGCCTGGGAAATTGTGCTGAGAATCAGAAGGAGGCGACGGCGGTCTCCAAATCTGTGAAAGTTTCGATAAACATATCAAAGCCTGCCGTATCAAAAGCCACCTTTGTATTCCTGGACATATTTAGCACCTTCAAGTGTTGAGATTTGTAGGTGCCCGCGCCAATGGCCGTGTGCATGTCCGCTTCGCTTAGATCAGCGTTTACGGCACGCAGTTCAATGAACATGGCGTAAAGAGCGCGCAGTCCTGCGCTGCTCATGAAGG
>DASXQN010000195.1:0-11428 GCA_036507155.1 Anaerolineales bacterium | reverse complement strand
CGCGTGAGCCAGGTGCGGGCGGTATAGGATCGCTTTTGCCGGCCGCCGATGAGCGTCAGCAGGCGCGAGCCGGCCGCGCCGGGGATGGTTGTCTCGTTCAAGACCTCGATCCACAAATTGAGGAGAAAACTTCCATTGGTGATCTCGAAATGCTCTTCGAAGATGTCGTTAACGTTGGCGCGGTGGGAGCGCGCCTTTCGCTGCACGCGGACGGAGCGCGATACGAGCCAGGTCCAGACCGCGCTGATCACGATCAGCAGCACGCCGAGATAGAGCAGGCGGGAGTAAGCCTCTCCGCCGTTGACCAACGCGCCGACCAGGCCGAAAACGATCAGCAGCGCGACGAGCGCCCGCCCACCGCGCATCTAGCTCTTGTTTCCGCCAGCGACGCCGGCCGACTCCGGCGCGTATTCGCCGCCCGGCACCGGCGTTTCGTACACGATCTCCTGCACGATCCGATCCGAGTTCAAATCCCGCAGGCGCGCTGCGGGGCTGACGATGATGCGGTGCCCGAGTACCGCTACGGCAAGCTCTTTGATGTCGTCAGGCAAGACATAATCCCGGCCGAGCAGCGCGGCTCGCGCCTGGCCCGTGCGGAACAGCGAGAGGCTGCCGCGCGGGCTGGCGCCCAAGTACACTTCTCCGCTCTGGCGCGTGCGTGCGGTGAGCTCTACGATGTAGCGTCTCAGCGCGGGCGAAACATACGTGGTCCTGATCTCTTGAGCCGCAGCCAGGAGATCTTTGACTTTCACGACCGGCTTGAGGCTTTCGATCGGATGCCTGAGCTGCTGGTCTTCCATCACCTGAAGTTCGTCCTTCATGGCGGGGTAACCGAGCTGCACGCGCAGCAGGAATCGATCCAGTTGCGCCTCCGGAAGTGGAAATGTGCCCTCGTATTCGATCGGGTTCTGCGTCGCCACCACCATGAACGGCTCCGGCAGCGGATGGGTTACGCCATCAACCGTCACCTGCCGCTCTTCCATGGCCTCCAGCAGGGCAGCCTGTGTCTTCGGGGTCGCCCGGTTGATCTCATCCGCCAGGATGATCTGTCCGATGATCGGACCCGGCCGGAATTCAAATTTTGCCTTCTGCTGGTTGTAGATCGAGACGCCGGTCACGTCGCTCGGCAGCATGTCCGGTGTGAACTGGATGCGGTTAAACGTGCAGTCCAACGACCGGGCCAGGCTGCGCGCCAGCATTGTCTTGCCCACCCCGGGCACATCTTCGATCAGAACATGGCCCTGGCAGAGCAGGCCGATCACCATAAGCTCGATCGCGGGGCGCTTCCCAACGATGACCGTTTCAAGGTTCTTTACCACGCTCTCGCCAAATGCTTGAATATCCATTCAAAAAAGTCCTTTCCAGGGAGATGCGTTGATTCTAAGTGCAATTCTCAGGGCAAGCAAGGACGACATCCGTCCGCCGCGGCGGCCATGTCGAGTCCATGGCACGCCCCGCGTCAGGGCGCCGCACAAGAGGCAGTACAAGGTGCTGCGCTGCCATGCCATGGAAAAAGAGATGTATGGAAGACGCAGTATAATTTGACCCATGCCCCCGTAGCTCAACGGACAGAGCGCCGGACTTCGAATCCGTAGATGTGAGTTCGATCCTCGCCGGGGGCGCCAAAGCACGTCATTTCAAAGGAGCGATATCGATGATGGCTACGGAACGATTCGGTTTGATCAAGGTCGGCGGAAAAGACGCCACGGTGATCGGCGACGATCTCAGGGTGGGGCAGGCTGCTCCGGAATTCACGGCACATGCCCAAGACTGGTCCGTGGTACGCGGCCTGGCCGACACGCAAGGCAAGGTGCGCATCATTGCGGCGCTGCCGTCACTGGACACCGAGGTGTGCGACCGCGAAACACGCCGCTTCAACCAGGAAGCCGCCGGCCTGAGTGCCGAGATTACCATCCTCGTCTTGAGTACCGATCTACCGTACGCGCAGAAGCGCTGGTGCGGCGCGGCCGACGTCGACCAGGTGCGGACGTTGTCTGATCACATGACGGCCGAGTTCGGCGAGAAGTACGCTGTGCTTATCAAAGAGCGGCGCATCCATCGGCGCGCCGTATTCGTTGTTGACCGCGCGGGCAAGTTGACCTATGTCGCCTATATGGCTGCGCTGGCCGATGAACCGAAATATGAAGAAGTGCTGGCGGCCGCCAAAGCCGCGCTGGCATAGATCCGATCGCGAGATCAGTTCGCGCGAGCAAGCAAGGAGCAAGAAATGCCCACTGTGATTCGTAAATCCGTGTCGTCGATGCTGGAAGGCCGCGAAATACTGCATTCGGTGAGCTGGCAGGTAAGTTCGAGCGTTTGGAGCCCGCCCACCGATGCGTTTGACACCGAGAAAGCTTACGTCGTGCGCATGGAGATTGCCGGGATGCGCGAGGAAGACTTTGAGATCGCCTTCCAAAACGGCACATTGTCGATCCGCGGATTTCGGCCGGACGCGCCCGAGCGCGGCGCGTATCACCAGATGGAGATACGCTCAGGAAAGTTCGTTACCCGGGTCGCGGTCACGGCGGACGTGGATGTGGACGTGGCTACGGCCGACTATAAGGATGGTTTTCTCACCGTGCTCCTGCCAAAGACTTCCTTCGATACGGCCCAGGAATAAACTGCATGGTTGCCTCCCGCTGGCGTTCGAACGCCAATGACCTCTTCCAATGGATCGACGTGAACGACGATGAGCTGATCGGCCTGCTCATGCCTTCGGTATTCGCGCGTCCCGAGAAGAGCGACGGAGAGACGCCCGATCCTAAATCGACTGAACCGCCGGAGGCGCAGAAATACCCCGACGTGCTTCCGATCCTGCCGCTGCGGGGCGTGATCGTCTACCCCCAAACCGCCGTCCCGTTGACGGTCGGGCAGCCGCGCTCGATCAAATTGGTGGACGACGCCGTGGCCGCGGACAAATTCGTCGGGCTGGTCGCGGCCGTCAATCCGGAGCTGGAGACGCCCGGCCCGAACGATCTGTATCGCGTCGGGACCATCGCCATCATCCACCGCATGCTGCGGGCGCCGGACAACAGCGTCCGCCTGTTGGTGCAGGGCACGGACCGCTTCCGGCTGGTCGAATTCGTGCAGGAGGAACCGTACCTGAAAGCGCGCATCGAGCTGGCGCCCGAGACCGTGGAGCAAGGGCTGGAGATCGACGCGCTCGCGCGCAACGCACGCGATCAATTCCAACAGATCACCCGGTTGCTACCGTCCTTCCCCGAGGAATTGGCAGGCTCCATCGCCGCCGTCGAGGATCCGCTGCAGACGGCGTACACGATCGCGAATTTCCAGCGCATCGACCTCAAGGATGCGCAGGAGATCCTCGAGCTGGATTCGGTCGCTGAAAAACTAAAGAAACTCGTCGGACTGCTGGCGCGCGAAGCCGAAGTGCTCCAGCTCGGGCAGAAGATCCAGAACGAAGCGCGCGGCGAGATCGAAAAAGTCCAGCGCGATTATTACCTGCGCGAACAAATGAAGGCCATCCAACGCGAGCTCGGCGAAAAAGACGAGCAGATGGTCGAGGCGGAGGACTTTCGCAAGAAGATTGATGAAGCGAAGATGCCGGAAGAGGCCGATAAGATGGCGCGCCGCGAGCTCGAGCGCCTGTCGCGCCTCCCGACCGCGGCCGCGGAGTACGGGGTCATTCGTACCTACCTCGATTGGCTCGTGTCCCTGCCCTGGTCGAAACTGACCCCTGACAACCTCGACATCGCGCACGCCCGCGGGATCCTGGACAAGGATCACTATGGCCTGAAGGATGTCAAGGAACGCATCCTCGAATTCCTGGCCGTGCGGAAATTGCGCCTCGAGCGCAAGGACGAGATCCAGGTGCCATCTGACGACGTCATTCACCGCGAACATGAAGGCATCATTCTTTGCTTCGTGGGGCCGCCCGGAGTCGGCAAGACCTCGCTGGGACAGTCGATCGCCCGCGCGCTCGGCCGCAAATTCACACGCATATCGCTGGGTGGCGTGCGTGACGAGGCCGAGATCCGCGGGCACCGCCGTACATACATCGGCGCGATGCCGGGACGCGTGCTGCAGGCGCTGCGCCGCGCCGATACACGCAATCCCGTCTTCATGCTCGACGAGGTGGACAAACTGACCACGGATTTTCACGGCGATCCCGCCTCCGCACTGCTCGAAGTGCTGGACCCTGAGCAGAACGGCGAATTCCGCGACAATTACCTCGAGGTCGGTTTCGATCTCTCGCAAGTCTTCTTCATCACCACGGCCAATACGCTGGAGACCATACCGGGCCCGCTGCGCGACCGGATGGAGATCATCTTCCTCTCCGGCTATACCGACCGCGAGAAAATGGCGATCGCGCGCGGCTATCTGATCCCGCGCCAGGTGCGCGAGAACGGATTACGCCCGGCCGAGGTCGGCTTCACGGACGAATCGCTCGAGAAGATCATCCGGCAGTATACGCGTGAGGCCGGCGTGCGGAGCCTGGAGCGGCGCATCGGAGCGATCTGCCGCAAAGTGGGCACGCGCATCGCGGAGGGCAAGGCTACCTCCTTCGAGATTACGCCGGTACTCGTGGAAGAACTGCTCGATCATCCGATCTTCCTCGGTCCCGATGAGGTCAGCATGCGCGTCTCGATACCGGGCGTCGCGCCCGGGCTGGCGTGGACCCCATATGGCGGCGACGTGCTCTTCATCGAAGCGACGCGCATGCCAGGCGGCAAGGGCTTCCAGGTGACCGGATCGGTCGGCAACGTCATGCAGGAATCGGCGCGCGCCGCGCTTTCATTCGTGCGTTCACGCGCCGCGCAGTTGGGCCTGGATGAAAACTTCTTCGAGCGCTCAGACATTCACTTGCACATTCCGGCCGGCGCGCAGCCGAAGGATGGACCGTCCGCGGGGGTGACCATGGCCACCGCCCTGGTGTCGTTGATCGCCGGTCGAAAAGTGAAACCGAACGTCGGCATGACCGGCGAGATCACGCTGCGCGGACAGGTCCTGCCGGTGGGCGGCATCAAGGAGAAAGTGCTCGCCGCGCACCGCAACGGCCTGCGTACCATAATCCTTCCAAAGCGCAACGCGCCGGACCTCGAGGACGTCCCTGAGGAAATCCAGAAGACGATGACGTTTGTGCTGGTGGAGACGGTGGACGAGGTGCTGGCTGCCGCGCTCGAACCACGCGCTTCCAAATCGGACTCGAAGAACGGTTCGTCCCCGCGGAAAGCGGACAAGATGGGAAAGAAGGCTCGGAAATCCAGGTCGACGAAGGTCAAGGTTCATGCCAAAAGTGCTTCTCGCTGAAGACGACGTGACGATGGTGTCGCTGCTGCAAACCTTCCTTAAGATGGAAGGATTCGAGGTGCTGGCCGCAGATAAGGATGCGGATGTCTCCGTGCTGGTTCAGCACGAACATCCGGACGTGCTCTTCCTGGATGTCCACCTCGGGCATCAAAGCGGGCTTGAGGTCCTCGACCGCCTGCGCGCTGACGAGGCTACGCGGGCCGTGCGCGTGATCATGACCTCGGGGATGAACCTTCAGGAGGACTGCCTGGCGCGCGGCGCGAACGCCTTCCTGCTAAAGCCATACATGCCGGACGAACTTGTGCGTACTCTGAAGAAAGTCATCGATGCCGCGTGAGCGCACCCGTTACCATCCGGCAATTCAACTTCCCTGAAGACTATGACGCGGTCTGGAGTTTGTGGAATAGCATCCCGCAAGGCATCCAGGTCAGCCGTTCCGATACGCGCGCAGAAATCGAGAAAAAATTGCAGCGCGATCCGGATCTCTTCCTTGTGGGAGAGTCCGGCGGCGCGATTGTCGGCGCGGTGATCGGCGCTTTCGATGGCCGGCGTGGGGCAATCTATCATCTGGCCGTATCGAACACATATCGCGGGCAAGGCGTCGGCTCACAATTGTTGGAAGAGGTCGAAGCGCGCCTGCGGGCGAAGGGCTGCATTCGTTGCCGTCTCTTTGTCACTCTTGAGAATGAGGAAGCAGCCCGCTTTTACGAAAGACGCGGCTGGAGTCTGTCGGATGACGTTCGTCCGTACACCAAGGACTTTGATTAGATGATCCGCTTCGCGATCCTGACCTCTTCCGATCGGTCCGCGCGTGGCGCACGCGACGATCTCTCCCGCCCGGCGCTGGCGGAGCTGGTCCGCACCTGGGGCGGCTCGGTGGTTAAGGAGGCGGTCCTGCCCGACGACCGGGCCGCGCTCGCCGGTCGGCTCGCGGAATGGGCCGACAGCGGCGAAGTGGATGTGATCCTGGTCACCGGCGGCACCGGCTTCGGCCCGCGCGACGTGACGCCCGAAGCCACGACGGATGTTATTCAGCGCGAGGCGCCCGGACTCGCAGAGGCCATGCGCGCGGCCAGCCTGTCCAAGACGCCGCATGCGATGCTCTCGCGCTCGGTCGTGGGCATCCGTTCGACGACGCTGATCATCAACCTGCCTGGGAGTCCCAAGGGCGCGGTCGAAAACCTGCAAGTGATCCTGCCCGTTTTGGAACATGCCGTCCATTTGCTGCGCGGCGAGGACGCCGGGCATTAGGGCTTGCCATCCGCTGTGGGCATCGGCTATAATCGCCACCGTTTGCAATTTCATGAATTGAGGGATGAATGATCGACGTAAATGATCTGCGCAAAGGCGTGACCTTTGAATACGACGGAAGCTTATACAAGGTGGTGGAATACAGCCACAACAAGACCGGCCGCGGCAATGCGAGCATCCGCATCAAGGCGCGCAACATGCTGACGGGGGCGAACATCGAAAAGACATTTCAATCCGGCGATCGCGTGCAGGACGTCCGCCTGGACTTTCACAACGTGTCGTACCTGTACAACGACGGCGATTTTTATCATTTCATGGATAACGAAACGTTCGAGCAGCCTGCCATCCAGAAGGATACCCTGGGCGAAAGCGCCTCCTTTCTAAAGTCGGGCCTGGATGTCAAACTTACTTTCTACAAGGATGAAGCCATCGACGTTGAGCTGCCCACCTCCGTGGACCTGAAAGTGGTGCGGGCGGAGATGGCGATCCGCGGCGACACAGCCACCGGCGTGAACAAGAAGGTCGAGACGGAGACCGGGCTGATGGTGCAGGTCCCGCAATTCGTCAACGAAGGCGATACCATCCGGGTGGACACCCGTACCGGAGAATATCTCACCCGCGTGTAATTTTTGGACGCGTACCCCCATCTAAGATAAAGGACGGATGACGGAAGTCTGCGCTCGTCATCCGTTTTTCGTACCACAGGAGACCTGCATGCGAACCCCCGCTGGAAAAGAGTGCCGCTACTTTTACGGTGACTACCACCGCGGCCGTAACCTCGAGGAATGCCGGCTGCTCGAGGCTTCGGGACAGCGCTGGACGCGCGATCTGTGCAATACCTGTCCGGTGCCGGCGATCATTCTGGCGAATGCCTGCGAGTTCCTGCAATTGCGCGGCACGGTCGCCCGGCCGTTTTCGGCCGCATTCCAGCGCCGCGTCCAGCTGAGCGCATTCTGCGATAAGACCTCCCGTGTGGTTAGCGAACCGCAGATCGGCTGCGGCGAATGTCATGCGCTCCCATTTGAATTCCAGGTGAAGGAATGAGCCTGACGCTGTTGCTCGACCTGGACGACACGCTGCTCCAAACGCACCTCGAGCAGTTCATCCCGGCCTACTTTGCAGCGTTGTCGCGCTACCTGGCCGCACAGGTCGACCCGCAGACGATGCTGGCTGCATTGGCTGCAGGCACGCGCAAGATGCTGTCTAACCAGGACCCGGCGTTAACGCTGAGGCAGGTTTTCGACGCGGAGTTTTTTGGGTCGCTAGAGGCCGACCGGGCTGTACTAGATCCGCTCATCGACCGGTTTTATGATGAGATCTTTCCGACACTCGCGCCGCTCACCGCGCGGCGGCCGGAGGCGGTTGCATTGGTCGACTGGGCCTTCGCGCAAGGCTACCGCGTTGCGATCGCGACCGATCCATTATTCCCGCTCAAAGCCAATCTGCATCGTCTGCGCTTCGCCGGATTGGCGCCGGAGCGATACACGTTCGCATTGGTTTCGGCGTACGAGACATTTCACTTCACAAAATCGCATGCGGCTTATTTTTCCGAGTTTGTTGGAAGGCTCGGCTGGCCGGAAGGACCTGTCGTGATGGTTGGCAACGACGCGGAACGCGATCTTGCTCCCGCGCGAGCGCTCGGTCTGCCGACCTTCTGGATCAACGGCGACAAGGCCGCGGGGTCCGACGACGAGGCCGGGCCGCGCGGCTCGCTGTCCGACGTGCGCGCGTGGATCGAGTCCGCGGATCTCAAATCCCTGAACCCGCGCTTTGAAGCGCAGGCCTCCATCCTGGCGCTGCTGCTCGGCGCGCCCGCGGCCATCGCCGCGCTGGCGGACGAAATCCCGGCGGCTTGCTGGACTTGGCGCCCGGCGCCTGGGGAGTGGGCCCTGACCGAGGTCCTGGGCCATTTGCGTGATACTGAGCTAGAGATCAATCAGCCGCGCTTGCAACGATTGCTGCGCGAAGAGGAACCATTCATCTCTGCCCGGGACTCGAACGCCTGGGCGGCCGAGCGGCAATATCTTGCACAGGACGGCGCCGGCGCGCTGCAGGAATTCCTATCAGCCCGCAAGGCGCTGCTGGCCGATCTGAACGGCCTCACAGACGCTGACTGGTCCCTAAAAGCCCGCCATTCCATCTTTGGCCCGACGACCTTAGGGGAAATGGTGGGGTTCATGGCCCAGCACGACAGACTGCATATCCAGCAGATCTGGAAAATATTGCACCCGGTTAAGTGAAATCTAATCCAGCGCACCAATCCTTGGCGGCGCGTGTTATAAATCCTCGGACCGCTTCGAATAGGAAGCCAGATATCGTTTAAGGAGACCCGTATGCGAAAACGAGTCGCGATCACCGGGTTGGGGTGTATTAGTCCGGTGGGAAACAATGTCAGCGAAACATGGGAGGCTTTGCTTGCCGGCATAAGCGGCGCAGCGCCCATTACGCATTTCGATACCACCAATCACAAGACCAAGATCGCGGCCGAAGTGAAGGCGTATGACGCCGCGGCGTTGTTCGGCGTGCGCGAAGCGCGCAAGATGGACCGTTTCACCCAATTCGCTTCGCTCTCCACGCTGGAAGCCCTGGCGCAAGCGGGTTTCACCATCGACGACTCGAACCGCGATCGCGTTGGCATCCTGATCGGCACCGGCATCGGCGGGATCACGACTCTGCTCGAACAGGTTGAGGTCATGCGTGAGCGCGGACCTGAACGCGTCAGCCCGTTCCTGATCCCGATGATGATCTCGGATAGCGCAGCGGGCATGATCGCCATCCGCGTCGGCGCGCGCGGCCCGAATATGGCGCTGGCCACCGCCTGCGCCTCGGGGACGAATGCGCTCGGTGAGGCCGCGGCGATGATCCGGCGCGGCTCGGCCGATGTGATGATCGCCGGCGGTTCCGAAGCCGCGATTGTGCCGGTGGCAATGGCGGGCATGAACGTGATGGGCGCACTCTCGACGCGCAACGATTCGCCGGAGACGGCCTCGCGCCCGTTCGATAAAGACCGCGACGGATTCTTGATGGGGGAAGGCGCCGGCATCCTGATCCTCGAATCGTTCGAACATGCGCAGGCGCGCGGTGCGACCATCCTGTGCGAGTTCGCCGGCTACGGCACATCGGATGATGCGCATCACATCTCGGCGCCGGCTGAGAACGGCGCGGGCGCGGCCATTTCGATGCAGCTGGCCCTGGCGGATGCTGGTTTGAACGTGGAAGACATCGGCTACATCAACGCGCACGGCACCTCCACGCAGCTGAATGACAAGAGCGAGACCGCGGCGATCAAGACGGTCTTTGGGGAGCAGGCGTACAACGTTCCGATCTCCTCCACCAAATCGATGACCGGGCATCTGCTGGGCGCCTCAGGCTCGTTGGAGGGGGTGGTATGTGCGAAGGTACTCGAAAACAATGTGATCCCGGCGACCATCAACTACCACACGCCCGACCCCGAATGTGACCTGGATTATGTGCCCAATCAGCCGCGCGCCGTGCGGCTTGAGCACGTCATGTCGAATTCCTTCGGCTTTGGCGGCCACAACGCCACCCTGATCCTGAGTCGCTTCCAAAAGTAGCTTTCTTTCGCCTGCGCTCTCTTCGAGGCGGCGAGGCTGTGAGGTATTTCATGCCGTATGCGCACATCACGGGCTGGGGTATGTCCGTCCCCGAACCTGTGCTGACAAATGACGATCTCTCCAAGATGGTGGACACCAATGACGAGTGGATCCGCGGGCGGACGGGCATCCGTGAGCGGCACATTGCGCGTGCGAATCAATTTACCTCCACGCTCGGTGTGGCCGCCTCGCTTAAGGCCCTGCAGGTCGCAAATCTCAGACCCGCCGATCTGGATCTGATCATCTGCTCAACCTCCACGCCGGATCATCTGTTCCCCGCCACGGCCTGCCTCATCCAGGATCAACTCGGCGCGGTCAAAGCCGGGGCCTTCGACCTGCTCGCGGCATGTTCCGGTTTTATCTACGCCACCAACATGGCCGCGCAGGCCATCCGCAGCGGCTCCATCAAAAGCGCGCTGGTGATCGGCTCGGAAACCCTCTCACGCTTCGTGAATTGGAAAGACCGCAATACCTGCATTCTGTTCGGCGACGGGGCAGGCGCGTTCGTGTTGCAAGCCAGCGAGCAGCCTGGGGGCGTCCTGTCGGCGGTTCTGCGGTCCGATGGCTCGGGAGGCGATCTGCTGTCGATCCCGGCCGGAGGCAGCCGCACGCCCACGACCGAAAGCTCGGTCCATGAAGGCAAGCACTACATTCACATGGATGGCAGAGAGGTATTCCGCTTTGCGACGCGCGTGATGGCCCAGGCCACACGCGAGGCACTGGACGCGGCCGGCTTGAAGACCGGGGATGTGCAATGGATCATCCCGCACCAGGCCAACCTGCGCATCATCGAATCGGCGGCCCGCGGACTGAAACTTCCGATGGATCGTTTTATCGTGAATGTCGACCGCTACGGAAACACATCCACGGCCTCCATCCCGATCGCCATGGTCGAAGCGGTGCAACGCGGCCAGATCAAGGCTGGTGACAAGCTCGTGATGGTGGGCTTCGGTGCGGGGCTCACTTGGGGAGCGCTGGTGGCGCAGTGGACCGGCGTTCTGCCGGCCGAACACCGAGTCCGTCCACAGCAATATCGCACTTATGCGCGCGCGCGTTCCATTCTTCGCCGCATCGGCCGCTTCATCGAGGGCCTTCTGTTTGGGAAGAGCACCGGCGCGTAGGCAATTCAAAATGTGGTAGGAGAGTCGTCAGAGAAGAAAAGGAGTTGTAAGACTGTGGCGTCCGAGCGGTATCGAACTGATCGTTATCCTGGTGATCGTGATCATCCTCTTTGGGCCGGGCCGCATCGGCAAGGTCGCCGGTGAACTCGGCAAAGGCATCCGCTCTTTTCG
>DASXQN010000194.1:0-3657 GCA_036507155.1 Anaerolineales bacterium | reverse complement strand
CGTTGCCGCTTGGGTGGGCGGTCTACGAGGCCGGCGGCAAATTAGGCTACGTGTACTTCCCCACCACCTGCATCATTTCGCTGCTCTACGTCATGGAAGATGGGGCCTCGGCGGAAATTGCGGTCACCGGACACGATGGCCTGGTCGGCATCGCGCTATTCATGGGTGGCGAAACCACGCCGAGCCGGGCGGTGGTGCAAAGCGCCGGATTTGGTTACCGGCTCAAAGCGGTGGTGCTGAAAAAGGAATTTGAGCAGGGCGGCGCGCTGCAGCATCTGGCGCTGCGCTACACGCAGGCGCTGATTACGCAAATGGCGCAGACCGCGGTGTGCAACCGGCACCATTCGGTGGAGCAGCAACTGTGCCGCTGGCTCCTGTTAAGCCTGGACCGGTTGCCCTCGAACGAATTGGCCATGACGCAGGAATTGATCGCCAACATGCTGGGGGTGCGCCGCGAGGGCGTCACGCAGGCGGCCGGACACCTGCAAACGGCCGGGTTGATTCATTACCGTCGCGGCCGCATCACCGTTCTCGACCGCCCGAAGCTGGAGAAACGGGTATGCGAGTGCTACGCGGTGGTGAAAAAAGAAATGGACCGTCTGCTCCCCGAAAGAATAGCCGCCTGACGCTTGGGGGCCGTAACAAGATGAACGATACGACCCCTCATATTGTTACGGGCTCGAAAGGGTTTCCCGCCGAGCCGGCGTAGTGGTCCGTTGACACCGGTGCCGGCATAGGCGCTGAGTTCGGGTTCCGCGGACCGCCGGCGGGACCATTGGGGACCGTTCCTCCGGCAGGCATTTCCGGCGCCGGCGGGTTCGCCGGGCTGGATGGCGATACCGGCGTTTTTTGGGGTGGCGGCGGCTTGGAGGCGCCCAGGGCGTCCGAGATTCCGCCGTGGGCGGCCATCGATAATAAAACCGACAGCACACAAAACCCCATAGTCTTCATCGCACCCCTCCTCACATCACCGCTGCGCCCGGACGATCGTTGCGGCAATTGTCATCTCTCCCATCACGCCATTCTGTGCGTTGACGCACCTACCGTGAAATCAACGATCCTATATGCGATACCGCACAGAGCCGGCATCGCTTTCGGCGTAAATCCTACATGTTGCATGGCGACATTTCTCTCATCCCCTCCCACAAAGAAAGGGCGCGTCCATGAATATCACCCTGAGTCTTGCTCCCCTGGTATCACTGATCGCCGGAATTCTCATTCTCATCATTCCTCGGCTGCTGAACTATATCGTCGCCCTTTACCTGATCGTCATCGGACTGATCGGACTCTTCGGCGCCGATAAATTTCGTTTCTGATGAGTCGCCGTTCGCGCCGGCGTCGTCACGCAGCGCGATTGATCTCATTCAGACGTAGCTGCCAGTCCGTGAGATCGGGCTCTGCCTCGTCATCCGCGATTCCATACGTTTCCTGGATCCGGCTGGCGAGCTGGTCCTCGGTGAGATCGTCCCATTGCTCGATGACGTTGCCCTTGATTCTTGTCCAGTTGTCTTCAATGCGATCCCAGTTCATGTCATTCTCCTTTCACAATCCGGCAACTCGCTTCCCGCTCGGGAATCGCCGCGCCGGACAACGCTCACGTCTGGGGGATTCTAGGCGCCCCGCACGAAACGCACTGTGCGCTGGCGTACATCCGGGCAGTAGGCGTAAGGATCTAAATGGCCTTATATTTTAGACACGCCACTACCGATGCGGATCGAAGATTTGCTGCCGGGGAGGCCATCCGAGGGTCGGGCGTAGGGAGCCGTTTACCGGGTGAAGCACGGTAAATGCCTCGCGGAACGCCACAGCGCCCAAGGCGCAGCTCAAATCCCACAACAGGAAAAGGCCGGCTAAAACAGCCGACTTTTTCACGAGTATCCTCACGCGCCCGGCGTGAGGCAAAGCGTTCGTGCGTGTTACTGCCAGGCTATTATTTGTCCTTGCCGATCTGGTTGCCTATCAGACCGCCGACTGCCGCACCGCCGATCGTTCCGCCAGCGCTGCCATCCGTAAGGACGGCACCCGCGACGCCGCCGATGCCGGCTCCGATCGCGGTGTCCCTGTCCCGCGTCGACATCCCGCTACAACCACCCAATCCGAGCAGCACTGCCACGGCAACCGCACTGGCTGCAAATCTTTGCATCGTCTTCATAGTAGTACCTCCTTCTCAAATTTCAGTTATGATTACGGCAATTGTCACCTTTTCCCAGGACCCTCTCTGTGCGCCGGCGCGCATAGGGCAAATTCGCCGACATTGCCTCGGTTGTCAGCGTCCAAGCAGTTCGCCGGCTGGTTTGAGCGATTCGATCCGGACTGCAGGAAAGCGGCTACGCCGCACCCACGCGCGAGTAGCGGGCTACGCGCACCGCGACCGCCGCGCGGAGTCCGCGGCGGGCTTATTGCCTCGTTCACGACGGGCCGACACTCAGCCGCGCCGGCGCGCGGCATCGTAGAGCGGTACCACGGCCGGCAACAGCGCCTGGATCTGCTGCACGCGGCTGGCCTCCGTCGGGTGCGAATTGAGAAATTCCAAGTGCATCGATCACGTCGTCACCGTTGGCTTTGCCGACGACTGCCCGCCCGGCGCGCAGCCTGGCGCTCAGTTTGGTGTGCAGGGCGCGTAAGGCCGTGCGCAACCCTTCTTCGATGACCGGGTGGTAGAACGGCATTTCGAGCATCTGCGCGACCGTCATCCCGGCCTGCAGCGCCCAGGCAAGCAGATGCGCCAGATGCTCGGCGCCAGGAGCCAGCATTTCGGCACCCCGAAAATGACCGGTGGCGAGATCTCCGTAGACATTCAGCAGGCCCTTGTTCCTGAGCAGGATGCGCGAACGGCCCTGGTCCTCGAAGCTCACCTGCCCGGTGGCGAAGGTACCGGGTTTCATCGAATGGAATCCGCCCCCCACGATGCCGATTTGCGGATCGGTGAACACCACGCCGATGGGTGCGCGGCGCAGGCCAGGGTTCACCTGCTTGCCCAGCGCGAGACGTGCGGCATTCCCGCCTGCAATGCGCCCCTCGTCCGCCGCCTCGTGGAGGAGCGGGATGAAGTTGCTGGTATCACCGGCGATCAAGATAGGGCTTGTTCCGTCCGCGTTCACGGTCCGCGTGGTGAGTGGATCGAACGAGGGGACTCCTTTGGAGTCGAGCTTGAGCGTGGTGTTCTCCAGGCCAATGCCCTTCACGTTGGGCGTGCGGCCGGTCGCAGCGAGGACATAATCGAAGTGCTCGGTTTCTTGAGAGCCATTGGGCGCCGTGCGTCCAATGGCGACGCGGTCGCCGTCACGCTGCATGGCAGAAATGAGCGCGTCGGGCTCCAGCACGAATTCCTCGTTGAACGTCGCGATGGCGTAAGTACGGATCTCCGTGTCGCTGATGGGGCCGACGCGGCCGCCGCGTCCAAGCACCACGACATGAACCCCCAGGCGGTGCAGCGCTTGACCCAGTTCCAGGCCGATGATGCCCGGACCGATCACGGCCACGGCTTTGGGCAGCTCGGTCCAGTCGAAGACATCGTCGCTGATGATGACGCGGTCACCGAGGGCCTTGAACGAATCCGGGTAAGTCGCCTGCGAGCCGATCGCGATGACGATGCTTTTGGCCGTGACACGAGGCTGGCCATCCACCTCGAGTGTGTGGTTGTCCACAAAGCGTGCG
>DASXQN010000193.1:0-11296 GCA_036507155.1 Anaerolineales bacterium | reverse complement strand
CCAATCTTCACGCCGCCGCCGACGCCCACCGCAACCTTTACGCCAACGCCTTCGCCCAGCGTCGATCCATCCTTCACCGGCCTCGAGCATTGCAACACCGATTGGTGGGTGGAGATCAAGCTCAACAACACCGGCTCGATCCCGTTCCGTTCCATGAGCTTGACGATCAAGGACAAGGATACGGATGTAGTGGTTACCAATCTTACGGATGGGTTCACCAATCGCGACGGTTGTTTGAAGACGACCACGAAAGATGTGCTCCAACCGGGCAACACCTTTGTGGTCAGCGCAGAGTCGTTCTCCTATGATCCCACCGGTCACAAGCTGAATGCCACGATCATCCTGTGCTCGAATACCGGCCAGGCTGGCACGTGCGTGACGCAGATCATCGGCATCAAGCCATAACCGTAACAAGATGAGTGCGTCGAACCTCGATTGTCAGGTGCGAGGCACTTTTGCGCGGCAGGGCGACCAACCGGTCGCCCCTACTTGACGCCGCGCACCTTTGCCCGTAAGATAAGCCCGCACCAGAAACAGTATTGAGAAGAATTAAACACCAAGGACACAAAGGTCACGAAGGTTTTAGCTTCAATCCTTAGTGCCCTTCGTGTCCTTCGTGTTTAGACTTTGGAGCCCATATGGAACTTGGATTAATTCAAAAGATAGACATCGACCACGAGATGCAGCAGGCATATCTCGATTATGCCATGTCGGTCATCGTGGCGCGCGCGCTGCCGGATGCACGCGACGGCCTCAAGCCCGTGCAGCGCCGCATCCTCTATGCGATGTATGACATGGGCATCCGCGCCGACACGGCCTACAAGAAGTCCGCCCGCATCGTCGGCGAAGTGCTCGGCAAATATCATCCGCACGGCGACTCGGCGGTGTACGAAGCCATGGCGCGCATGGCCCAGGACTTCTCGTTGCGCGCAATGCTTATCGACGGTCAGGGCAACTTCGGTTCGGTGGACGGCGACCCGCCGGCCGCCATGCGCTACACCGAGGCGCGCCTCACCGCGCCCGCCATCGATATCCTGGCGGACCTGAACAAGAACACGGTCGACTTCACACCCAACTTCGACGATACGCTGCAGGAGCCGTCGGTGCTGCCGGCCGCCATCCCCAATCTGTTGGTCAATGGTGCAACCGGCATCGCGGTGGGCATGGCCACCTCCATCCCGCCGCACAACCTCGGCGAGATCGTGGACGCGCTGGTCTACATGCTCGACAAGTGGGAAAAACTGGACGACATCGACGTCGAGCAATTGATGCAATTCGTGCAGGGGCCGGACTTCCCGACCGGCGGACTGATCCTCGAGCAAAAGGGCGAGGACGGCATCGAGTCCGCCTACGGCTCGGGGCGCGGTCGCGTGATCATCCAGGCCAACGCCCACATCGAAGACATGAAGGGCGGACGCAGCCGCATCATCGTCACCGAGCTGCCCTACCAGGTCAACAAGTCCACGCTGGTGGAGCGCATCGCCGAGCTGGCGCGCGACGGCACGCTCGAGGGTCTGGCGGACCTGCGGGATGAGTCCGACCGCCACGGCATGCGCATCGTGATCGAATTGAACAAGAACGCCGAGCCCGAAAAGGTGCTGGCGAACCTGTTCCGGCGCACGCCCATGCAGTCGACCTTTAGCATCAACCTGCTGGCCCTGGTCGACGGCGAGCCGCGCACGCTCACGCTCAAACAAGCGCTGCGCGTCTTCCTCGAGCACCGTCTGACGGTCATCAAGCGCCGCGCCGAGTTCGATCTGGAAAGGGCCGGCCAGCGCGTACACATCCTCGAGGGCTATCTGATCGCCCTGAAGAATCTGGACGAGCTGATCAACCTGATCCGCAGCGCGCCTGACGTCGATACGGCGCGCACGAAGATCATGAAGCGCTATAAGCTGAGCGACCTGCAGGCCACGGCAATCCTGGACATGCAATTGCGCCGGCTGGCCGCGCTCGAACGAAAGAAGATCGAAACGGAATACAAGGAAGTGACCGCGCTGATCCAGGACCTGCAAAGCCTGCTCAAATCGGCGAAGCGTATGCGCGGCGTGGCCGCAGAAGAACTGCTGCGCGTGAAGGCCGCATTCGCTGACAGACGCCGCACGCAGATCGTCAACCTGAAGGCCGGCAAGACGCGCCAACAGGTCACGGCCCGCGATCTGGTTTCGGAGAAAAGCGTGTGGGTGGGCGTCACTGCGGACGGACGGATGGCGCGCACTGTTGAGGACAAAGCGCCGCGGCCCTCGGGCCTGGACGCGCCCCGGTTCCTCGTGCGGCTCAACACGGCCGACATCCTGTATCTCGTATCGACGCGCGGCAGCGCGGCCGCGGTGGCGGTCCATACGCTGCCCGAGGTGGAGAAGCTGGCGGACGGCACGCCCTTCCATAAAGTCGCGCCATTGCGCGACACCGATACGCTGGCGGCCGTGTTCGCGCTGCCCACGCGGCGCTCGGACCTGCCGGCCGACACCGGCGTACTGACCGTGACGCGCGGCGGAATGGTCAAGAAGACCGCGATCGGTGAGCTGCCCGGCCCCTCCGCGCAGACCTTTACGATGGTGCGTGTCAACGAGGGAGATTCTCTCGGCTGGGTCGCGCTGACGGACGGCAAGAAAGACATCCTGCTGGCGACATCCGCCGGGATGGCCATTCGGTTCAGCGAAAAAGAAGTGCGGCCGATGGGCCTGCAGGCCGCGGGAGTTTCCGGCATTAAGCTCGAGGACAAAGACGAGGTGGCCGGCATGGAGGTTCTGCCTGCGCAGGGCGAATTGTTCCTCATCACGACAGACGGCAAAGCCAAACGCCTCGATCAAAAGGAATTTCCCAGGCAGGGCCGGTACGGCAAGGGCGTCAGTGCGTGGCAGTTGCCCGGAAAGATCAAGATCGCGGGGATCGCGAGCGGCAGGGAAAGTGCGACGGTCACGATCCACCTGGCCAAATCCGCGGCCAAGTCCCACCGGCTGGACGAGGCGGCAATCCGCAAGCGCGCCGCGACGCGCGGGGATGCGTTGATCGAATTGAAACCCGGCGATGAGGTGATCGCGGTCACCACGCCGTGGATGGTGGATCGGTTCTTGAAGGTAAAAGAAGAAGCGACAAAGAAGATGGCAGTCAGTAAGGCAGCAAAGGGAAAGAAGTCGAAGGCTGCCGGCAAACCAAAGACAAGGTCCCGGCGTAGCGCCCGAAGGGTGAAGGGGAAGGCAGCAGTACAGAAAAGGGCTGCAAAAAAAACACAGAAGGCAAAGCTTGGAAAAAAGAAGAAAAAGTAAATAGAAGGCGACTCAATATTCGAGTCGCCTTCTATTTTTTTTCACATCGCCCGGGCGGCGTACCACTTCGTACCCTTTCAGGGCATGATGGCACCTTGGCAATCTCAAGCATGTTCCAGCCCTGAGATTGCCACGCTCGCGCCGCTGAGCTAACGCTCAGCGTCAGGTCGCTCGCAATGACATGTGTGGTGAGGGGATTGCCAAGGCTTTTGCGGTTCGGCACCTTCGGTCACTGCGGCGTCTCCCCCTTCGGGGACTTCGTAGCGCGGAGAAGCTCGCAATGACAGATGGTTTGCTTACTTGGCCTTTTTTTCCCGATACGGAAACCACCGGGCCAGATCGCCCCAGTTCCAGATGCTGAAGAACCCGATCACGATCAACCCCAGGATGTAACTGATCGGCAGGAAGGTGATGATCGAGCCGCGCATATCATATTCAGCGTTGACCGCGCCCGCCAGATCCGTCACCTCCGCGATGTTGGCGATGATAAACAGGAACTGGACGATCCCGATGAAGCCGATCCAAATGATGGCGCGCACCAGGCTGCCGAGCGTGGCGAACCGTCCGACGCGCGTCACCAGGGCGCGCCGCGCATAGTAAACAATGTTCAGGATCAGGATCGACAGCATGAAATTAATCACCGCAAATCCAATGGCATTCGGCAATTGCAGGAATTGCGGACCCAATTCCAACACCAGCGGCAGCCAGGCGCTGATCGAGAAGAAACCCAGCAGGATCAGGAAATAATCCAGCATTTGAATGATGCGCGGGTAGAGGGTCTGCTCGCTGATCGGGGCCACGCCGAGCGCCCGCAGCAGACGGGTGGGCTCGGGCAGTAGCTTGGCGAGGCTGTCCAGGTGGCGGATGCCGCGCCGGAAATCGATCCACTGGATGCGCTGCAGGATCACGTCGGGCACCGGCGTATCCTGGATCAGGATCGGAAAGACGACGCGCTTCTCGGCATCGATCAGGGTCGAGTTCTTATAGCGCGAGAGGATCACGAGATCGACGTGCGCCTCTGCCGCGCTGCGCACCTGCGGATGGCCGTGTTTCGCCAGTCCCCTGGCCAGCGCATCGGCATATTTCTGGTCCTCGGGCGCGTTCTCGACGAAGAACGGCACCGGCGTCGGGCGCTTGATGTCGGGATGATATGGATTCGCAAACCGCGGCGCCGAGGCCATGGGTTTGCCCCACAGCCGCATGCTCTTCGATGAGAGCAGGATCAGCAGCAGCGGTGCGATCACTGCGCTGGCCAGCAGGCAGAACGAGGTCACTGGCTGAAGCTGCGGATAACTTAGAAAGAAGATCCAGGTCAGCAGCAGCACCACCGGCAGGGTCAGCACGGCAAAACGCACGCGGTAATAGCTGAATTTGCGCCGCAGGATCTGGAGCGGCAAGGGGACCAGCAGGATCGGGATATAGAAAGTCCACCAGGCCGGGATCGAGATCACGGCCGCGCACAGGCTGACGACGAACGCCAACCAGACCGCGAACGAGGTCTTGAATCCCGTCTGCGGCGCGGCGGCTTGCGCGAGCGGCTGGTCCAGTTGCTTGAGAAGTCTTTTCCGCCGGCGCGTAAATGAGCCGCGGAAATCGATCCACTCGCAGGCCTGCAGCGCTTCGGGCAGCGGCACGGCTTCAAAGATGACCAGGATGATGCGCTTGTGCTCGCTCAGCGCGTGCTTGTACTCCTGCGCGACGGTCTTCGAAGCCATCGATTCCTTCGATACAACCAGAAGGAATACATCCGCCTGCTCGATGCCGGTCAGGATCTGGTTCCACCACGGCTGGGCGGGGACGAGGCTGCAGTAATCCACCCAGACCTGCACGTCGCTGTCTTCCAGCGCGTCGAGGAAGGCGTCCACGAAAGGCGCCTCGCGGCGCGAGTAGCTGATGAATACGGAAGGCGGCACGTTGAATTGAGGATTGATGATTGGAGATCGGGATCAGGATGGGATGAATTGCCTGATCCAATCTTGAAGGTTGAAGTCCTGCAAGCCGCCGATGAGCACGAAGACTGCAAATAGACAATACGGAGCCAGGCAGATGAGACTCAGCGCCAATCCCGCGATAGCAGCGCCTCGTTTCGGATCCTTTTTGCGGAGGGCCAGGATTCCGAACACGATGCTTGCGATCCCGAGCAGGACGGTCAGGATGGCGAGAACCGTCCCACCGCCCAGGACGAGGGCATAACCGGTCTCTTCACTACCCTGATTGCCCTCAATAAGTATCGCAAATAGTATGAAATAGAGGCACCAGGCGATCCAGATCAGCGCGCCGAGAATCAGCGAAAGTCTGCCAAGTTTCGAGGGAGCAGGCGAGGGCGGTTGGTCAATTGGGGTTTTCATTTGGGAGGCTCCTGATACGCTAAGATGCTTTCGACCGGATCATGAGATGGATTGTAAAACATATGGGCGGAAACGTCTCCCTTCGGAGTGATTCGTGAGGGCCGCCCCTTCTGATTATGGAACTTTTCCGACCAATCCGAGCTCGGGCGCGATGCCGCGCATGGCCAAGATCACATTGTTGACGTGCTCCCACTGCTCGACGCCGAAGTCCGCGGTGGCGTGTTCGATGCTTTCGCGCTCGGCGCCCGCCGCGAAGGCCTTGTCCTTCCATTTCTTGCGCACAGAGGAGACCTCCAGATCCAGCAGAGAACGTGACGGCCGCACCAGGGCGACCGCTGTAATGAAGCCCGTGATCTCGTCACAGGCATACAACGCCTTGCGGCGCAGTGTATCGCGCGGCACGCCGGTATGATCGGCGTGGCTCAGGATATCCTGGATGAGTTCCTCGGGCACGCCGCGTTCGCGCAGGAGCGCCGCGCCGGCCTGCGGATGCTGTTCCAGCGTCGGGTGGATCTCCCAGTCGAAGTCATGCAGCAGACCGAGCAGGCCCCAGGCTTCCGCGTCTTCGCCATACTTTTCGGCATAGAAACGCATGGCGGCCTCCACCGACAGCATGTGCCGGACCAGGCCTTCGTTCTTTATATTCTCACGAACCAGGGCAAGGGCTTCGTCGCGGGTCATCGATTCTCCTCATAGTAACAGACCTCGGAGGTCCTAACTGATGCATGATCGCCTTGCAGAGATGAAAAGGGACCTCCGAGGTCTCTATTTCTCCTTGAAGATCGGTTCCGGTTCTCCGAGGATCGGTACGGGCCTGTTGATGTACAGATCCATGAAAGCGCTGAAGGTGGCGAACAGCTCGCGGGTATTCCAGATCAAGCGCGAGCGTTTCAGATAATACAGGTTGTTGGATTCCACGCCCATCGCTTCCAGGCCGAGCGCATTGCACAGGAACAGCGCGCGCGGCAGGTGGAAATCCTGCGTGACGAGGATGGCATTGTCGAGCTTGAATATGGTCTTGGCGCGGTAGCAGGTATCGTACGTGCGTCGGCCAGCATAGTCCAGGACAATGGCGTCGCGCGGCACGCCCAGACTGAGCGCGTAGTCCTGCATCGCCACGGGTTCGTTGTATTCGACGGTGGAGTTGTCGCCGCTCATCAGCAATTTCACGACCTTGCCCTCGAAATACAGTTGCGCGGCGGTCATGACACGGTCCCTCAGGATGGCGGTAGCGGTCCCGTCGTGGCGCAAGCCCGCGCCGAAGACGATCGCCACGCGCCCGGCAGGCACGGACTGGATCGTGTACACCCGGGTGACGGAATACATGGCGGTGATCAGCCGGGGCAGGAACAGGCCCAGGATGCCGAGCAGGCCAAAGGCCAGGAGCAGACGCCAGAGAAAGCGCAGGATGCGTTTGAACATCAGAGCATTCTACCAACAAAAACAGGACCGCTGCCGCGCGGCGAAGTCCCCGGAGGGGGTCCCGTCTCACAAGCTGGAATGAGTGTCACTTCAAGAGCGTCTGCAGATCCAGACCGGCGCTTTCCACATAATCGGCGAAGGCCTGGTACTGGCTGTCTTCCGCAGGCTGCAGAACTTCCAAGCCATACACGGTTTGCATATCGGCCAGGCCCTCCGGCGTGGTCATCAAGTCGATGATGGCGCGCAGCAGCGTGCGCTGCATGTCCGGCTTCAGCGAGGCGGCCAGCACCACCTGCTCGTAGGGGATGATGGCCGGGATGCGCCAGATGACCAGCACCTTCTCTTGAACATCCGGATAGTCCGCTTCCAGCGCGGGCAGCGTGCGCGCGTCGATGTAGGTCGCGCCGAAATCGCAGATCCCCTTTCCATAAACTGCGCGCACCACCGGGGCCTGTCCCGCCAGGAAAGCCGGCGGCCGGACCACGACCTCCGCCTGCTTCAGAAAACCGAGCGGGACGACATAGCCGGACGGCGAGTACGCGTCGCTCCAGCACGGCTTCTTGTCGTTGAACTGGGCCAGAGCCGGCGCGGCCTCGGCGGTATTTTCGCCGCGCTCAGTATCGAAGTAAGAGCTGAAACCTGCGTCGCGGCGCGCGATGAACTGCGCGCCATACAGAGCCTGGCCGTTGCGCACGCTGGCCAGGGCCGCGTTCGCATCGCCATTTTCATGCGTCAGCAGGTACGCGAACGGTGACAGCACCGCGATGTGCGCGTTGCCGAGGCCGAACGCGCTGACGATATCCGCCTCCGAAGCAGGCGCCACGGTGACCACCTGAAAGCCCGTCAGCGCCTCGAGGCGCGCGGCGAGCGACTCTCCCGCCGCGATCATCGCCTCGGCCGGCTGCGCGGACGGGGACAGCGCCAGGATCAGCGGGTTGCCCTCGGAGCCGATCTCCGGCGTCGGCTGCGCGGCTGTCGCGGACGCGGGCGTCTCGGAGGGGATCGCGCCCGGTGGCGCGGTCGCACTGCCCCGGCGCGGCAGCGTACACGCGCACAGTAGCAGCAACAGAATAGATAAGAATCTGTTCATCTGATAAGTTTTCATGATGTCCACCCTGATATAATACTATTTCTCGCGCCAAATCCCCTTATTTATACATTATATTGAAACAAATTACATGATTCATACGTTAATATAGTACCCTGACAAGTACAATCGAAAGGTTAGCATGAAAATCGGAAATGCAATTTTCTCAGTGTTGATCCTGGTCGTGCTGGCTGCCGGCATCTATTTTATCGTGCAGACCATCCGCGACACCACCCAGCAGGTCACCGCGCCCTTCGCGCAGGTGGAGCAGGCCAATCAGGCTTTGCAGACCCAGGTATCACAACTCATCAATCCCACCCCCACCATCATACCCGATCCGGTGACCTATATCCATGACATCCGCGCGCTCGCCCGCCTGGAGACCATCCAATACAGCATCGAGAAGGTCATCACGGCCGAGCAAAACCAGGGCACGTTCGATTTCCTGTTCGGCGACAGCCTGCTGTTCGTCGCGCACGGTACCGTGATCGCCGGGATCGACATGGACAAGCTTCAGCCTGAGGACATGCAGCTCGCCAACGGCGTCTTGAATGTGCGCCTGCCGGCCGCGGAGGTCTTCGTGGTAGCGATCGACAACCAGAAATCCTACGTCTACACCCGCGACACCGGCATCCTCACCAAGCAAGCCGTGGACCTCGAGACGCTGGCCCGCCAATCGGCCGAGGAGGAGATCCGCAAGGCTGCGCTGGAAGACGGAATCCTCGATCAGGCGGAACGAAATGCCGAGGCGTACCTGCTGAAGTTTTTCAACGCCCTCGGATACGACACGGTTATCCTTACCTTTAACGATCTGTAGGGCCGGACTTTACGTCCGCCCGGGCAGACACACCGTTCGTGCCGCGAACAGCGGCGGCACGTGATTTGCTTAGCAAATCATGCGAGACGGCAAGGTCTGCCCCTACGCGTTATACGCGCTCCGTCCACGACGCATGCGCGTATTTCTCTCTGACCAGGTCCTGCGTCCGTGCTTCCTCGGAAGCGGACAGCTCCCCCCTTTCAAACGTTAATCCCAATTGCGCTTCGAACGCGCCGACGAAGGCCTGGGCCGCTGTTTCGAGCGCGGGCGCGCGGCCCAGGATCGATTCCACCGTGGTGGCGCGCGCCGACAGGCGGGCGCCGGCGTCGCGGCGCGCGGCGTCGTCTGCGAATACCAGCACCTGGCAGATGCGCGTCAGGTCGCCGGTCAGCGGCAGCGAGCCGTGCTGCAGCACGCCTTCGCGTTTGCGCGCCTGCGCCGATCCGATCAACTTCTTTCCCTGCACGGTAATTTCATAAGCCGAGGGCACCTCGAAGCAGACCGGCGTTTGCGCCTGGGGCGCAGCCTCTAGTACGCCGTCCTTTATCTCGACCGGCAGTCCGAGCTCGCGCGCCGCAACCAGCAACGCCTGCGCCAGGCGATTGTAGGACTCGAGCACGCTGCCGGCCACGCGCGGCTCGTCCGCAGGCGCGATGACCGAGTAGGTCAGCTCATCGGTGTGCAGGATGGCGCGACCCCCCGTCGCGCGCCGGACGACGTCCCAACCCTGCTCCCGCAGGCGCGGCAGGTCGACGTCCGCCCACGGCTGGGCGTGCCCCAAAGACAGGCAGGGCGGGTCCCACGCGTACAGCCTGAGGGTGGGGCGCGCCTCGCCCCGCTGGACGTGTTCGAGCACGGCCTCGTCCGCGGCCATGTTCCAGGCGCCGGTCGCCGCCGGCGTGATCATCAGCCGCCAGGCCGCGCCGGTTCCCGCAGCGGGATCTTGCGATCCGCTCACAATGGCTGGATGTGACATATTGGCTATTTTACCTTCTGCCGCCCGGGAATACACTTAAGGGAACTCATGCCACACACCCCGGAGGAAAAATGTCAAACAACATACACTCCATCGTCCGCCGCATCAACCGCGAACTCGTGCCGCAATTCGAGGAGAGGCTGCGCTCGTACCTGGCCGAGCAGGACAGAGACTGGTTGATCGAGCAGATCGTGCGCCTGACGCTCGACGCGCACAGCCTGGAGGAGATGGACCGCAAGTTCGTGCGCGAGATGCACGTGCGCCGGCGCGCCGAGCGCATGCAGCGTGTGAAGGCAATGGCATTGGATCCGAAGGGATTGGCCGATTTCGTCCGGCGTTACAAAGGCTTCGACCGTGAGCGGCTGATCGCGGAAAAATACCTGTCCGCGCAGGCGCCCGCAAAAGGGCTGGACCTGATCGCCGAGTCGTTCCGCACCGATCAAGGCAACGCGCTCCTGCAACAGGCCAAGGACATCCTGTTCACCCTGTTGTTCGGCGATGAGCAGACCAACACGCATTTTCAGCGCAAGCAGCAGGAACTGTTAACGCTCAACCTGCCCAGCTCCAAGGCCGGCGCGCTGGATTTCATGAAGGCCTCCACCGAATACAATGTGGCCGGCACCTGGAACGATCCGGACAACGTGTCCAACGATCAGCGTGCAGAGAATCTCATCCTGGAGGTCGAGTATGGGGAGGTCGACGGAGAGTTGATCGGGGACGGGATCGTGCTGACGCTGAGCCTGATCAATAATCTGGAAGTCAACGAGCAGATCCTGTACGCACGCATGATCAACCTCGAGCAGAGCACGCTGATCGACTGAATGACCGCCGAGATGATGGACCGCCTGTTCGCATTTTCCAGCGCCAGCGCCCACGACTCGGATGGCTTCGGCGAGTGGCGCGTGCGCGCCGAGGAAAGCGGCCGGCTGTCCATCGAACACAACCTGCTCGGCGCGGTAACGGATTTCGGCTCCTTCCGTTTGTCGCCGTCCGAAAACGCCTCGCTGTGGGACCTGATCGCGGACGCGGCTCTCGAAGCGCGCGGCGCGGCCCACCGCGCGGCGGTGCCGCACGAAGCCATGCTGGCGTTCGCGCTCTCCGCACAGGAGACCCTGCACAGCGTTCAACTATGGGCCACCGAGGCTTTCGCAGATGAGCCGATCGCGCGCTTGATCGAGAATATGGGGAATCTGATCGAGAAGTACACCGGCACGACGCCGGTGCTGCGATAGGAGTTTACAACTTCCAGCCTCGTTCTGACCGCAGTTGTACTGCGGTCAATAACTGCATTGAGCAGCAGTACAATCGCGAAGCGATCCCGTGGGACTGCTGCTGGAACGGGGTTAAGACCCACCGTTAACCACTCAGGCACAAAGG